>DAIOWA010000121.1:0-7236 GCA_036758705.1 Pyrinomonadaceae bacterium
ATTTTCAAAAATAATCCGCCGATCGATTGACTTGTGGTAGACTGTTGCATCTGTGGCAGGCTTGTCGCAGATGTGAGAGGCGATTGAAAATATGTTTTTTGTCGTGCAGCAGCTGGCCCAAATTTACTAACTGTTGTTATTACAGGGGTTGGAGGCAATGCTGTATTACAAAACCGAACGCTGGTATGTCAATTTTGCGCTGCCGTATTTCAAATTGGTGCGGTTGTATTACGGTCGTAGTACAAAGTGGGTGTAAATGTAATACAGATTTTCAACGTCCCGAACGGCACAAATTTTTCAAGTTGATGGAGGGATCAGAATGAGAATGGGACGTAGAGTAATTAGTTTGTCTCTTCCGGAGGAACTCTGGATGAAGATGGATGAACAGCATGTCGCCGGCGGCTACGCTTCGGTTAGCGAGTATATCCGCGAACTCGTGCGCAATGATCTGAAGAACAACCCCGCCGAACCGGCAGTGGATCCCAGAAGCGTGATTGTGCCCGATAAAAGGCGGTTTCGTTCGAATCGCTGGTAGAGGATTGAAACCTACCTCTCAACGACGCGTATTCATAGCGTTCAAACAGTAACTTTATGAGGAATTCCATTTTCGCCCTTCTAACACTTCTGGCTTTCGCGACGGCGTCTTTCGGTCAGATCAAGGTTCAGCCGATCGATCTAAAAGAGCGGACGCTTTCCAACGGGTTGCGTGTTGTTACCGTTCAGGACAATTCCAATCCGACGGTGTCGATACACGTTTGGTACAACGTCGGCGGGAAGAACGATCCGCCCGGACGCTCGGGCTTCGCGCATATGTTCGAACATATGATGTTCAAGGCGACGAAGCATATGCCGGATGAGAAATTCGACCGGCTGACGGAAGACGTGGGCGGGTTCAATAACGCTTCGACTTGGCCCGATTACACGAACTACTACGAGGTCGTCCCTTCGAACCACCTTGAACGGCTGCTCTGGGCAGAAGCCGACCGAATGGTCAATCTGAACGTCGACGAGAAAAGCTTCGCATCGGAACGCGAGGTCGTAAAGGAAGAGTATCGGCAGGGCGTTCTGGCTCCGCCTTATGGAAAACTCTTCTGGTTGATGGACGACAAGACGTTTGAGAAACATCCGTATCGGCGCGGCGTGATCGGCAATCTCGACGAACTGAGCGCGGCGACGCGTGCGGATGCCGAGGCTTTCTACAAAACATTCTATCGGCCGGACAATGCCGTTCTGATCGTCGTAGGAGATTTCGAGCAGAAGCAAGCCGATGCGTGGATAGATAAATATTTCGGTTCGATCGCAAAACCGAGCGGATCGATCCCGCGGGTGACAGAAGTTGAGCCGGCCTGGACGCAGGAACGCAGATACAACGAATTCGGACCGCGAGTTCCCTTTCCGGCGATCGCCGTTGTCTATCAGGCTCCGAAAACCACGAGTCCCGACATTCCCGCGATCAGACTCGCCGGAGCGATCTTGAGCGGCGGAGCGAGTTCGCGGCTTTATCAGTCGCTCGTACGCGAACAGCAGATCGCACAGCAAGCGAACCTCGATCTTGAACTGAACGCGGAGGGCGGCCGTTTGTCTTTTGTCGGCATCGGTTCCGAAAAAGGTACATCGGAAAACCTTGAGAAGGCCTGGCTCGCGGAGTTGGCAAAGATCCAGAAGGACGGCGTTACGGAAAAGGAGCTTCAGAAAGCAAAAAATGGTTATATGGCCGGAGCTATCAGAACTCGTGAGACCAATGACGGCAAGGCGATCCTGATCGAACGGGCGGTTGCGTACAACGGTGATCCGAAGGCGGTCAATCGCGAGTTGGACGCGATCCAGGCGGTCACCGTGGACGACATCAAACGCGTGATGAATAAATATTTCAAACCCAATAATCGTGTCGTGATCAATTACAGCCAGGCTCCGGCTAAGGCAGAGGAGGTGGCACAATAATGAAGGCCAAACTAGGTTTTATTCTCACCGTCTTGTTATTTGGAACCTCCGCTTACGCACAGCTTCCCGAACCGGGCCCCGCTCGGAGTGTGCAGGTGCCTGCGGTGAAAGAGGCGACGCTTAAGAACGGTCTTCGAGTTGCCGTTGTCGAGCGCAAGGCGGTTCCGTCGGTGTCGGTTTCGCTCGTGGTCAACGCCGGTAGCGATAAGGAAGATGCAAAGAAGGCAGGTCTTGCACGGCTGACCGCTTCGCTCCTTACCAAGGGAACAAAGACGCGGACAGCCACCGAGATCGCGGAGCAATCTGAGTTCAACGCAAGCTCGATCTTTGGTTCCGCCCAGTGGCATACGGCGGGCGTTGGAATGGGAGTGCTCACTTCCGGATTCGATACCGGTATGGAGATCTTCGCGGATGTGGTCCGAAATCCTTCGTTTCCGCAATCCGAAATAGACCTTCTCAAGACGCAATCTCTCGCGGGACTGAAATCATCATTAAGCCAGCCGTCGTCGCTCGCTAATTATGCATCGAGCGTTTACAGCTTTCACGAACATCCGGTCGGCGGAACTCCTGCGAGTATCGAGGCCCTTACGAGATCCGACGTCGAATCCTTTTATCAACAGCACTATCGACCCGCCGGTGCGGTATTGATATTTGTCGGTGACATCACGCTTCAAAAGGCGGTTGCCGATGCGGAGAAGTATTTCGGGACTTGGGCAAACGTCGGAAAGACCGCCCAATATAGCAGCGACTGGGGACAGGGTTCGACAGGACCGGCGGTCATGCCTGTGTTCTCACGATTCCTCGTCATCGACCTTCCCGAATCGGGACAGGCGTCCGTGAACTATTTCAAACGCGTATACGCGGGCGGCAGAAAGTCGAAGGATTACTACACGGCGACTGTTCTGAACTCGCTCCTCGGCGGCGGCTATTCGTCGCGACTGAATCAGGAGATCAGGATCAAACGCGGATTGAGTTACGGAGCCGGAAGTAACTTTGGCTGGCGAAACGGACCGCCGACGTTCAATGTCTCAACCCAGACCAAGGATGTCTCGGCCGCAGAGGTTGCGGACCTGATCGTTGCTGAGCTGAAACGTCTGGCAGACACGACTGCCGCCGCTTCGGAGTTTGACCCGCGAAAGGCGGTCCTAACCGGTACGTTCGGCCGTAGCCTGGAGACGAATAACGGGATCGCTTCCGCAGTTGCGAATCTCTATTCCCTTGGCGTGAGCACGTCAGAACTAAATTCGTATATGGGAAGCGTGGACGGCGTATCGAACGCGGCGGTTCGAGATTATGCGAAGAAGTACTTCGTCGCAGGAGACATCGTCATCGTCGGCGATTATTCAAAGTTCAAGGATGATCTCGCCAAGCGTTTTCCGACTACGAAGATCGACGTAGTAAAGGCCTCCGATCTTGATATCGAAAGCCCGACGCTACGAAAAGGCGATGTACAGTAGTTATCGCTCGAGGCTTACCCTCAGGACCAAAGGATTTCGGAGCTTCTCAGTTTGAAGCTCCGCTTTTTCACTAACTAGCGGCCACTGGCTGTTGGCTATGTAGACCAGATCTTTGCCATCGATAAAGCCGAGAGTGGGTTCGAGAAAGTCGGCGTGGTTCGCTTCGAGGACGGTCGTATCGGTTACGCGGTCGCCGTTAAGGGTGAATGCGGCGACGCGATTCGGGTTGATGCCGTTTTGGATCGCGATCAGTTTGCCATTATGGAAATAGAGGCCGTCGGTTCCGAGAAGGGTTACGTTCGCGTCGGGTTTCAGTTGCGTGATCGCTTTGGTTGTGAGGTCGATGCGGAAAAAGCCTTTGGCGTAGTCCGCGACGTAGATCTCGTTCGGCTTGCTTCCCTCGGTGATCCCCTGGAGCGATGCGAAAAGGTCGGATGTGATGAACACCTCCATCGTGTTCTTCGCCGCGTCGATGCGATAGATATTTGGCGAAACGCTATCCGTCGCGTAGACGTTGCCGGTGCGATCGATCCACACATCGCCGAGCATATGCTCTCCGCTATCTCGTACCGGGAACTTTTGCAGGAGCTTTCGGGACCGCAGATCGTATTTGAAGATCGCGGAGCGTCCTTTGTCTGCTTCGGCGAATCTGCTCATCTGCGGAACCGCGGAGGTCGCGGCCCATAAGATGCCTCGCCTTGCATCCACCTTCATCCCAAGCACGGCGTACAAACCGTCGGACGGTGATGAGAACTCTTTCTCAACACCCTTGGAGTCAACCGACACTATCTTCCGTTTATGAATGCTCCCGATGAAATGCTGATTCGTTTTGCGATCGTAGGCAACGCTCTCTGCGATCATCGTCTTGTCGTGGAGTTCGAGAAGTCTTGTACTGGCGTTTATGGGCGTTCGATTGACGGCAGACGCACCGGCGATCTTCTTGAACCTCTCATCATCGCGCAGAGAAGCGAGATCTTCGTCCTTGTCGAATGCATACGCGAGGCCCATCTTCGTCAGCCGATCGAGAGATGTGAGAGCTTCGTCGTTCCGTCCATTGATCGCATAAGCGACGCCGAGGTTGTAGATCAGGCGAGGATGATTGGGACGGTTGCGATTCGCCGTTTCCATCTGCTTGAGAAAGAGCGAGAAGTCCTTCGCCCGATACGCAGCGTTCGCTGCACGCTCAGCATCACCAGCCGCCCTCATCTCCGCCGCAGTCTGGCCGAACGATATTGAAAGGAACGTAAGGAGAGTTATCGAAAATGCAATAATCCGCATAAATTCAATTTTTCGAATTGTTTAACGGGTACAGCCGGGACTCAATCTCAGATGCAACGGTATTTGATTTGGTTTGTTCGTTAGATCAGAAACTTTCAGTTGGTTGCCGTTTCGCATCGCCTTTGCTTCAATTGAACTTTGAACTCAACCCATATCTGTGCACCGAAACCTTAGAACATTCATTGATCTTCTGCGAAAAGAAAACGAGATCGTCGAGATCTCTGCCGAGGTCGATCCGTATCTTGAGATCGCCGAGATCCATCGGCGGGTGATCGACGAACAGGGTAAGGCCCTATTGTTCAGGAACGTAAAGGGCTCAACATTTCCGGTCGTGACGAATCTCTTCGGTACGACTAAGCGAATAGATCTTGCCTTCGGCCGCGGGCCGCAGGAGTTCGTCCGGCGTGCCGTTCACATGGTTGAGGATCTTGTCCCGCCCAAGATCGGGAAGCTGTGGGGCTATCGCGACATGGCGATGAAGGGTTTGCGGCTCGGGACGAAGCAGGTTAGAAACGCTCCTGTACTGGAATCTCGACAGTCGAAGGTCGACCTCGAGAAACTTCCTCTTCTCCAGCTCTGGCACGAAGACGGCGGACATTTCGTTACTCTTCCGCTTGTCTACACGGAGAGTCCGACATCGGGAAAGCCGAATCTCGGAATGTACCGGATCCAGCGATACGACAAGACGACTACCGGCATTCATTGGCAGATCGGCAAGGGCGGCGGGTTCCATTATTTCGAGGCGGAGCAGCGAAACGAATCTTTGCCGGTCAACATCTTTCTCGGCGGTCCGCCGGCATTGATCCTGTCTGCGATCGCTCCGCTGCCGGAGGATGTGCCGGAGTTGATGCTGGCGTCGCTGTTGGCAGGCGAAAAGATCGCAATGACACACGCGGACGAAGGCGTCCGCGTTCCGTTGATCGCCGAGACTGAGTTTGCGATCATCGGTCACGTGCCGCCGGGCGATCGTCGGCCCGAGGGACCTTTCGGCGATCATTACGGATACTACTCGCTGACGCACGACTATCCGGTCTTTCACGCCGATGCGGTTTTTCATCGTAAGGACGCGATCTATCCCGCGACGGTCGTCGGCAAGCCGAGACAGGAAGATTTCTTTATCGGCGATTATCTTCAGGAACTGCTGTCACCGCTGTTCCCTGTTGTGATGCCCGCGGTTAAGGATCTGTGGAGTTACGGCGAGACCGGGTTTCATTCGCTCGCCGCAGCAGTTGTCAAAGAACGTTATGGACGCGAGGCTCTTTCGGCAGGATTCAGGATCCTGGGCGAAGGACAGTTGTCGCTTACCAAGTTTCTGCTTCTCACCGACAAGCCGCGGGACCTCCGCGATTTCAAATCTCTCTTTGAACATATCCTCGCTCGTGTCGAATGGCATCGCGACCTGTTCATCTTCTCGCAGACCGCGTTCGACACGGTCGACTACGCGTCAGGCAAGATCAACCACGGCAGCAAGGCGATCTTGATGGGAACGGGTGAAGCGAAGCGTGAGTTGGCGCGGGAATTCAGCGGAGACCTTCCGAGCGGTGTGTCGAAAGCGGAGCCTTATTGCGGCGGCTGTCTCGTGGTCGAAGGTGCGTCGTATGAATCCGAACCGGATCTCGGAGAGCGGATCGCGCGGAGCGACCGGTTCGATGATTGGCAGGTTGTTGTTATCCACGATGACATCAGTTTTGCCAGATCGACCGACAGATTTCTGTGGGCTACGTGGACACGATTTAACCCCGCGACCGACATCTACGCTAAGCACGTGGAGTTGAAGAACAACCACATCGGCTACACCGCACCGATCGTGATCGATGCCCGGATGAAGCCGTGGTATCCGAAAGAGGTTGAGGTTCGCGATGATATCGCAAAGCTCGTCGATAACCGTTGGCGTGAGTATTTCCCTGCCTGATCTTCGATGACTGAAGACGTTGATAAACGCAGTCGGACTAAGGTGGTGACCGCCTCGCTGGCGGTCGTGCTTGTCGTTGGCTTGCTGGCATTGGCATACGGCTACTTCATTGAGCCTCACCGATTGGTTGTTAATTCCTCCGAGATCAAAATTCTAAACTGGAACAAGGCGTTCGACGGCTTGAAGATCGTTGCCATCTCGGACATCCACGGCGGGTCAAATGGCGTTGACGAAGCGAAGCTCCGCCGGATTGTCGAGGCTGCAAATGCCGCAGACGCTGACCTGATAGTGCTGCTCGGCGATTACGTTTCGCAGACCGGCCCACGCGGCGAGGACGGTAAACGAGCTCTTCAGATGCCGGTGAGAACGATCGCGGAGAATCTGGCCGGGCTGCGTTCGAGGTTGGGCGTGTTTGCCGTATTGGGCAATCACGACGGTTGGTACGGCGACAGCGAGATCGCAGGTGAACTCACTGCTCATGGCATTAAGGTTCTCAATGGTGAAGTCGCGATCGTGCAGCGGAACGGAGCGACGCTGCGGATACTCGGATTGAAAGATCACATGAAGGTCGGTAAGTGGCAAACTTACACAGCTGACGCTCGGTCGCTGCTTGCTCCAACTGACGGGATGGGCGATGTGTTGGTGCTG
>DAIOWA010000122.1:0-7234 GCA_036758705.1 Pyrinomonadaceae bacterium
TGCATCCTGTCCGCCGGCGATGATCGCCTTGAGGTTGTACTCCTTCGCGAGGTTCAATGCACGTTCGATCTCGTTCTGGCGGTTTGCAACCAATATCACGGGCATCTGGCCATTCACCACCGGGATCAACGCTTCCAGCGATTTGTCGTCGGCCGGCCGCCGCATCCCACGCGGATCTGCTGCATACATCTTCAAGAGTTCTCCGTGCCTTTTCGCATCATCGAACATTTGGCGCAGAGCCGAGAACGTTCCTAGCAGCGATCCGGGGTAATGACCGGGGATCGTCACAAACGCAATATTCATTGTCACCGGCGATTTCACGGTCATCACCGAAACATTATCTCCCGCAAGATCTATCAATGCGGTTTGACCGGTAAAGATCCCGGTTCGGCCGGTCGTAAGCACGGTCGTGAATCCCGCATTCCGAATCGCTTCGAACTGAGTTTCACCGCTTTGAAGATCTTCGAGAATCGCGTATTCGGGGCGCAATCCGGCTGGATAGTTAGAGTTTGACGGCTGTGCTGCCGCTGCAGCGGCAGCCGCTGCTGCCTGGCCACCACCACCGCGGCCGCCCTGGCCGGGAGTGGGTGTCGGGCGCGGGGCCAAGCCAAGGTTCGACAACGAGTCGATGAATCCCGGATAGACCGTCAAGCCGTTGCCGTCAAAAACCTGAGCATCCGCCGGAACTGCGGCGCTCGCCCCGACAGCCTGGATCAATCCATCGCGAACGACGACAGTACCGCGCTCTATGGTCGCACCCGAAACCGTAACGATCCGTGCATTAGTAACCGCGTAAGATTGTCCGGACGCACTTCCACCGAACAGCATGCCGATCGCCGCGAAAGCGTACAAAACGAGCTTCGATTTCATAGAAATGAATTTAATTTGAGAAATGGAACTAACTTGACTTCTGTTACGGAGAGGATAAATGAAAAGTTTCAGAACGCAAAGGGAGAACCGTCGCATCCTGAAACCTTTACAAAAACTTACGAATGTAACCCGGACTTTAGTCCGCCAGCAGATGAAATCGCTCCACTCTCGCGATAAAACACCCGGCCTCGGCGTTTCGCAGGTTGATAAACCGCACAGTTTCGTTCGCGAAGAGTTGGGTGATCTGCTTCTCAACCGATTCCTTCTTAATAGCCACACGATCGACCAGATGGCTTTCAGCGGCAAATGCTTCGAGGTAGACAGGCAGATCGAGAACGTCCGGCGGAAATCCGTCGCGATCAAACCTCTGGCATTCATTCTCGTGGATAAAGATCGGCCCGGGATCTGGCAGCGGCGAAAGGCCGGCAAACGAATTGTAGGTCAGATAGATCCGGCGATCTGCGCCCTGATCGAAAACCCTCAGACAGCTTCTACAAGGACCGTATCCTTTCGCGATGCCTACGCTCGCGGCTAAGCTTTTATACTGCGGCGAGACGAGTGTCTGCCGAACTTCGCTCGAGATCTCGGCCGGAATTGCAACAACCCGGTAATTCACTTCGCAGCAGCTCCTTCTGTTTTCAAAAGCTTCGATTTCCGTTCGACGCCCCATCGATATCCGCTCAGCTTGCCGTCCTTTCCGACGACACGGTGACAAGGAATAACGACCGCGACCCGGTTGCTCGCGCAGGCTCGCGCTACTGCCCGGACCTTTTTCTTATCGCCAAGCTGTTCCGCTATCTGCGTGTAAGTCACCGTTTCTCCGTATGGTATCTTTCGTAAAAGCTCCCACACCCGCATTTGAAACGCGGTCGCCTGGATATCGAGGGGCAGGTCGAGCCGCTTCTTTTTTCCGGCAAGATGTGTGAGTATTTCGTCGACAAACCCCTTCAGTATCTTTGCATCCTTGGTTATTTCGGCATTCGGATATTCTTTCTCGAGATTCTCCAACAGTGTAGAATCGTCGTCTGCAAACGCCACGTTACACAACCCGTGGATGGTTCTTGCAACAAGAATTCGACCGAGTTCGCAGTCGGTGATCGTGTAGTTGACCTGCACACCTTTACCGCCTTTTTTGTATTTGCTCGGCGTCATCCCGAGGTTCTCTGACGCCTTTTCGTAGAGTCTGCTGCTCGAACCAAAGCCCGCGTCATACATTGCCGTGGTTACATCGCTTCCTGACCGCAACTGATCTTTGAACTTTTCCATTCTCTTTGCCTCCGCGTACTTTTTCGGCGATACGCCGATGATCTCTTTGAAACTTCGCTGCAAATGCGACGGACTTAGGCCGACTTCTTCGGCGAGCATATCCAGCGAGAAAAGGTCGTCGGAATCCAGCATTTCACAGACCTTTAACATAACCGCGGTCTGCGGATCGACTCCTGCGATCTCCTTCGGTTTGCACCGCAGACACGCCCGCAATCCAAACTGCTCCGCGAGCTGGATCGTCGGGAAGAACGCGACATTTTCACGCTTTGGCGTCCGTGCTCTACACGACGGACGGCAATAGATCCCGGTCGTTTTGACGCCCAGATAAAACGCTCCGTCAAACCTTGCATCATTCGTTTTTACCGCATTCCAAAAGACTTCCGTTTCCATGTCTGTGAGTTTACGCTCGGGCATAACTCAATTCTATCCGTTTTTTGCGGTAGAATTTTACTATGGGAGCGATCGTGCTATTCGACGGCGTTTGTAATTTTTGTAACGCCTCGGTCAATTTCGTGATCGAACACGACAAGGCCGGATACTTCAAGTTTGCACCGCTCCAATCGGAGATCGGTGAGGAACTTGTGGCCAAACACGGTATCGATACCGCAGATATTGATTCGGTGATCGTCGTCGAGAATGACCGGGCTTATACGCATTCGTCCGGAGCTTTACGGATCGCAAAACAGTTGGACGGCATTTGGTCTTGGGCGTATGCGTTCATCATCGTTCCGAAGCCGATCCGCGACTCTTGCTATAAGCTATTCGCGAAGCACCGTTATCGGCTGTTCGGAAGGCAGGACGCGTGCATGATGCCGACGCCGGAGATCAGAGCACGATTTCTATAATGAGTTTTTCGCTGGAGACACTTGAATACGCTCAGCTTCTTGAGCTTGTGAGCCGAAATGCTCAGACGCCGATGGGCGTGGAGATGTTCGCTGACCTGCGACCGATCACGAATCGGCCGGAGCTGGATCGTGCCCTCGCTTCGGTTTCCGAGACGATCATTCTCAACGAAGAAAAGCAGGTCTCGTGGTCATTCAGCGGACTCGAAGACCCATCGGACGCCGTCGCGATACTGAAGATCAAGAACGCGACACTCGAGCCGACGTTGCTGCTTGAAGTAACGCGGGTATGCAACCAGGCGATCTTTGCCCGCTCGATCATCCATCCCGAGAAGGATTTCGTGCCGGTCGTTTGGTCGATCGTCGAGGTCATTCCGCCCCAACTTCTTTCGACACTTGAACGCATCAACAAAAAGCTTCTACCGAGCGGTGAGATCGACGATTCAGCTTCTCCCGAACTCGCAAGTATCAGACGGGAAATAGCCTTGCAGCGGGCGCGTCTTACAAAGTCTCTTGAATCAGTGATGCGCACTGCTGGCGACGCGATCCAGGATCAGATCGTTACCCAGCGAAACGACCGGTTCGTTATCCCGGTCAAAGCAGATTTCCGCGGCAAGGTCGGCGGTGTGGCTCACGGATTTTCATCGAGCGGAGCGACCGTATTTGTCGAGCCGCTCGATGCGATCGAGGCGAACAATGAACTTCAGAACCTAAAGGGCAAAGAGGAACGCGAGGTCGCACGGATCCTTTTCGAACTAACCGAATCTCTTCGCGAGCAACTCCCCGCGATCGAGGCCGCTGTCGAGGCCGTCGCAGAACTCGACTTCATCAAGGCGAAGGTCGAGTTCGCCAGGAAATTCGCAGCGATTGTCCCTCAAATTTCTGACGCCGGAACGCTCGATCTGCTCGACGCTCGACATCCAATGTTACAAGCAAATATCGAACAGTTGACAGTTGGAACGAAAACTGGCTCGCGAGAGATCGTGCCCTCAAGTTTCTCGCTGACAGGCGACAACCCGGTGATGATCATCTCCGGGGCGAACGCGGGTGGTAAGACCGTGGTGCTGAAAACTGCTGGATTGCTGTCGCTCATGGCTATATCCGGGCTGCCTGTTCCGGCGAAAGAAGCGAGGATCCCATTTTACCGATCCGTACTCGCCGATATCGGAGATCATCAATCATTATCCGCGAATCTGTCCACATTCAGCTCGCATATGTCGAATATCGCCGGGATGATGAGGGATTGCGTCTCGCCGTCGCTCGTGCTCCTGGACGAGGCCGGAACCGGCACCGACCCTGAAGAAGGCTCGGCGCTCGGCGTGGCGATCGTCGATCATTTCCGCCGAGCCTGTGGCTCGCAAGTGATTGCATCAACTCACTATCGAGGGCTCAAGATCTACGCAGCCAACGATTCGGGCGTTGTGAATGCTTCGGTCGAGTTTGACGAAAAGACGCTGCAGCCGACATACAAACTGTTGCTCGGGCTCGCCGGTGCGTCGTCCGGCATCCAGATCGCGAGCCGATTCGGTATCAAGCCCGAGGTTATAAGTCACGCTCGCGAGAATCTCGACATCTCCGCTCAGGAAGCCGAGACATACCTGCGAAAACTCTCGACCGAAACGAAACAAGCTGAGGACCTCCGCGTCGCTCTCGAAGAGGAACGTGAAGCCGTCGCGATGAAATACGCCGGGTTAGAGGTCGAGGCGGTGAAGAAGGAAAAGGCGCGGCAAAAGGAGTTCGAACGAACCCTCGCCGAAACCGTCGAAGCCTTCGACCGTCAGTCGAAAGCGTTCCTCGAATCGATCGAAGACAAAGCCCTCAAGAACAAACTTGAAAAAGAACGCTCCGCCCGCAAAGCCGAGTTAAACCGAGCGGTAGTGGCAAAGGTTCAAAATCCAAGATCCAACGTCGGTACGGTCGCGACACAAGCGGAAACACGACCGTTAGGGAGTGTGTCCCTAAGCCCAGAATCGATCTCGATTGGATCGAGAGTGCTAACGACGTTCGGAAATATCGGCACCGTCGAAAAACTCGACAAAGAAACTGCCGAAGTCCTTGTCGGAGGAATGCGCCTGCGGCAAAAGCTTTCAGATCTCCAGGCCGTCGCGGCAGAAACACGACCGGCAGCGAGTGTGCCCGGTGGCAAACACACTATCTCAAAACCGATCGACTCTCCCGACGTTCCAGCCGAGCTAAACCTTATCGGCAAAACCACCGCCGAGGCTGATTACGAACTCGACCGCTTCATCGACGAAGCCTACATGGCCTCGCTCCCCCGAGTCCGCATCATCCACGGCTTCGGCACCGGCGCCCTAAAAAACTTCGTCCACCATTTCCTAAAGAACCACGAACTGGTCGAACACTTTGCCTTCGCCTCGTCCGACCAAGGCGGCAACGGAGCTACTATCGCGGAAATAAAGAATTAGCGCAGATTGATGACTGAAATAGACGAAGCAGAACAACAACACCATGCGTACCTACAATATGAGGATTCGGAATTCTCTCGTTCGGAAGCCCGAAAACTCGCCGCCTACATTCTAAACAGGTACACCGGGCTAAATAGAAGCATCTCGCAGTTTCGTAAATACAAAGAGATTTCGCTCACTGCGAAGAATGGAACGGAATCATCGAGGGTAAGATTCGAGGACGTAGTAGATCATTTAATTGAAACGCGATCATTTGACTATCAAGTATTCGACCTAACTCCATTTGCCAGTAATTTATTGGATTCTGTCACCATTCAACACAACGCTCCGGCGATAGGAGTCAAATTTAAACTTGACACGGGATCCCAAACTTTCCGCTTACGCCAACTCTTGGTAGTGAAGGAGTCTTGTTCACGTCATTCCAGACCCCGCTCTTAACAAATATCCTTCGACTTAGACGCACGCTTGTACGTAACAGCCATCGGATTTTCGATAGTCAACATCTCGAATGGATAAACGATCTGCGAATGCTTCTTAATGATTGCATTTCAATTGTCGACGTTACTTTGCACCAACTGTATTTTCGTGCTCAATACGCACCAAAAGCTCATTGGACATTTGATGCCGAGGCGTTGGGTAATCGCACAGGTGTTCGTATCACTGACAAGTTTAAATGGATTGGAAAGATAACTGGAAAAGGATTTGATAACGCATCGGCCGAACTTACCTCATTCAAGCTCCTAAAAAATGTTAGGAATCACTTCAATCATTTTGACCCGCCTTGCGTCGTGATTAGCATCGACGATGCAGTTGAATGGCTGAACCTTGTTCCCGCAATAGGACGTTTAGTCTGGAAAATTCGTTCCAAACTTGATTCGCAACTAAATCGGGATCTAGTAGAGATTATTTTACTTCGCGAAGTCAGAGTGAATCCGTATATCAAGAGTACTGACAGGATTCAGCAAGAGAAGGACGTTGGCTACAGAAGTTGCGTTTGGTAACTTTATGCGAATTAAGGTTAGACGGAGAACAATTCTCCGCGAAACGTTCTCTTCGATGTAGTAGATAAGAGGAGTTGTGTCGAAAGCTACGATTCGGCTGGCTATAAGGGGGGGGCTAGTTTTCCCACGCGTCGCGCTCAGAGTTTACGTAGTCTTGTGGATCTTCACCACGCCAGAGATCTTTTCCGACGCCTCGAATTTCGGTAATGCGATGGATTGGCAGTGATGAGCCACGTTCGGCCAACGCTTCGGCCAGACGTTGCCGATCAGCCGGAGGCAACCTGCGGGCGGCTTCTATCAATGACTCGACGTTAGGCTGCATAACACCGGTATTCTAACACTCTTTTGCGTATTTTTGTTGAGCATATGGCGAACGCACGAGGGCTAACTGACAGTCGGCCGTCCGTGTCGTAAGATATCTACACACTTTCCGTGCTCTACGACCAATACTTCATTGACGACCTGAAAGACCGGGCTGATCTGGTGCGGATCATTGAGCCGTATGCTCGTGACCTGAAGAAGAAGGGCGCGAATTGGATGGCGTGTTGTCCGTTTCACCAGGAGAAGACACCGTCGTTCTCGGTGAATCCACAGAAGGGGTTTTATAAGTGTTTTGGCTGCGGAAAGGGCGGGAATGCGTATACGTTCCTGATGGAAATGGAAGGGCTGAATTTTCCCGAGGCGATTCAGCGGGTCGCGGAGATGGCCGGCGTGCCGCTGCCCGAACCGATCGACGACGGGCAATATCAGCAGAACAAGCAGCGTCGCGAAGAGAAAAAGCAGCTTTCCGAACAGGTCATTGAGCTAAACAAGATCGCGCTCGAATTTT
>DAIOWA010000123.1:0-7192 GCA_036758705.1 Pyrinomonadaceae bacterium
AGGTTCTTGCTGATGAGACGGATGCAAAGGAGTTCGTCCGATGCGTAAAGGCTATCGCAAGTCTGGACGCCGGCCAGTATGAGTATGAGCAGATCGCCTCGTACTACTACGGCGAGATCAGACGAAGAGGTGTCAGCGAGGTACTGCATGAGATGGGACTTCTTGGAATGCAATTAGAAGCCGTAACGGCAACTGTCTCTGACCGCGAGATCAGCTGCGAAGAGTCGCGAATGGTCGAGCAAAAGCTCTGTGTCGCAGACCAAAGAAGGGTTCAGGAAGCCGCTAAGAACCGCAAGCCGCTCCCGCCAAAATGCCCGAACTTCGACGATGAAATGCGCTTCGTTTTGAGACGGGTTAGCCCTCAGAAACTTAGCCGAATGATCGTCGATGATTATGCAGAATTCTATCTCGAAGACGGTGACAAATCAGTCGACGAGCTTGATCGCGACTTCACGACCTTCGAACAGTTTGAGCAGTTTGATGAGAATGGGCTTATCGGTATAACGATGAGTTCAAGCCAGTGCTCGGTGGTCGTTTTTGATCTCGATTGTGAGATAGATGCGACCTGCATTCCATACGAATCGCGAGAGCTTTCCGTAGAGCTTCCAAAGCTCTTTGTAGGCCATTCACTCGGCGGAAATGCCGTTCAGGAAGGACGACGCATGATCAACTGTGCGGGCTGGTCGATGCCGTCGAGACACCCATTCTCGGATCAAGAATTCGAAGAGTGGCTGGCACTTTCTCTTGATCGGATCTACGAGCGCACAGCGATTCGTTCGGCTCGCCGGATCTTCACATTTGGCAAGGCGAACCACGTTGAATTGCTTGTCGAACAGGAGGTTAATCCCGACTTCAACGAGATGCACTACGCGGCTTCGGTGCTTCGGCTTTTGTGGCAGCGTCAATACTCTGACTTCCACCTTCGCAGCCTTCGTCATGATGCATATCAGGAAACCTACCTTGCGATCCGAGGAACAACGGACACCGCTGATTTAGCCGATCTAAAGAAGAAAGCCTATGCAGATTTCAAGGAGCAAAAGAAGCTCTCGCTCAAGGAGTTCACGGCTCTGAACACAGTCGCGAAATCGCAGGAAGTTAGGCTGAAAAATCAACTTTCATTCGACGCGAAACGATGGCTACGAAGAATCGAAACGGCGACTCTTCCACAGCTACGTTTTCTGAAATTCGGTCTCTATAACGACCCCGCAGCTAGGGCATTCAAGCGGCAGGAGAAACAGAAACTCTGGGATGCTGTGAGAGCAAAAGAATTCGAATTGAACGAAACTATGCGTACCAATCGCATGATCCAGACGAGCCTCTTTGCACACCCAACGGTACAGAGATCTCACGTTCAGGTAGTGCCTTCGGCCTGAAAGTTGTTGGCAGGTATCTGACGAAAGGAGCGGCGGCCAAAATGTAAGGCAGAACGCCTGGAAGTTCTCTTAACATGGCGAACCGCCGTTCCGTTCGGAGAAAAAATAAACCAAAAAAGGAGCAAGAAACAACCATGTCAGCAAATATCTCGATACTCGGAAATGCGGGCCGCGATGCGACCCTGAAATATTCGGAAAAGGGAACCGCGGTCGCGAGTTTTCCGATCGCTTCCAACTCATACAAAAACGGCCCGGAAGGGCGAATGCAGGTCACACACTGGTTCAATGTGGTTGCCTTCGGCAAGACGGCTGAGACACTCGCCGAACATGTGAAAAAGGGAACGCATCTGCTGGTTCACGGCAGGCTCTCGTTCAGCCCGTGGAGCACGGATAAGGGCGAGCCGAGATCCGGCGCCGAAGTTTCGCTCTTCTCGTTCGAGTTTGTCGGAGCGAACCGTTCGGACAATCAGGAAGGATCGGCTGCGAGCGGCGACAACTCTGAGCCGGACGTCCCGGAATACACAGGTACGGCAGATGCCGACGCAACTGTAAACGAGTCGCCAATCGATCAATTCTGAGATCGGGTGCTTGAACAAGCATCTTGCAACGGGGGCACGGCAACAGTGCTTTGCCCCATTTCTTTCAAGCGAAAAAAGAGAGGTGGACAATGAGTGTTAACAGGTTAGTTGAGAACAAAAGCGCTATTGGAAATACCGCTGACTATGCGCCTCTTGTAACGATCTATTCGGACGCATCCTGCATGAGAAATGGTGCAATCGATTCATCGGCAGGCTGCGGTGCGGTAATGCTTGATCAGAACCGCCTGGAGATAAAACTGCTGGCCAAATATCTCGGACAGACCACCAATCAGCAGGCCGAGATCATGGCATGCACACACGCTTTGGAACAGCTGCGCAGATGTTGCCGTGTAGAGATCGTGTCAGATTCAAAGTATGTAATAGATACGATGATCGGCCGTAACCACATGCGTGCAAACCGCTCATTTTGGACACGTCTGGTTAAAGCATGCTACGGACATCATGTCTCCTGGCGGTGGGTAAAGGGGCATTCGGGCGTTCCGTTTCAGGAAGTAGCCGACCGTCTGGCGCGTGCTGCTGCAAGAGTATACAGCGATCTGTCAGCAGATGATCTTGAGCAACTCTCCAGCCATCTCTCCGGTGGTTTCGAACAGTTCGACATTCGCAATTTCGAAATAGGACTTGAAAAGATAGTTTCCAGGTACGGAATAGCACATCAGTCATTCGTTCCTGCTGCAAAATTCGACGGGATCGGAACCCTCCCATCAGCCTTTTCTGCCTAGCGTCTTTTTTTCTAAGCCTTAGTTCTAAGCCAGCTTTTGAATGCCGGATCGCGTTCGAACAGGTGGTTTAGCGCGTACTCGACAACATCGTCATTGGTGATCTCGGTGTTCATACTGACGGACGCGAACTGAAGATATTGCTTTAGCTTGTGGTCGGTCGCTTCGAGTACCCGTGTGTTCAATTTCACATAAGTAAGGCGGTTGATCTGCAGCAGCGGCCGTTCTGAATTGTGTTTTGTATTGGAGGTGATATTACGCTGATCGTTCATTAGTATTTGGTCTCCTTTGGTTCGGTAACTTAACTGTCGCAAAGCAGAGATCAATCGGCGTGCCGAAGCAGAGACCAGCGGAAATCTAATAGCAAAGGGCGGCGTGTAAACGCACCACTTTTGGCGTAAAAAACAGGCAGATCGAGGGCCTTGTAAAAAAACAAAAATTACAGCTGTAGGTGTATGACAGGATAGGCCAGAAACCGCCCATTGTAATTCACGTAACTCTATCACTCACATCGATTTACGCGTTGTCACCAAAATTACAAACCACGATCTTAACGTGAAACTCGCTATAGGCACGTGTTTTGCACATTCCTTCCCGGTCGGAGAAATTACAAACAACTATTTGGTGACAGCACCCCGCCACAAAAATCGAGAGATGAGGAAGCGAGACAGAGAAAAAATAATAAAGAATATCGAGGTCGATATCGAATCCAAACAGGGCCACCCGATAAGCGTCAGACCCTACGACGAAGACCACAAAAAGCTCGAAGAGATCTCATCAGAAACCGGAGAGAAAAAAGCTTCAATCGTCCGGCGAATGATCCGCTTTGCGCTCAACGAACGACAGCAAAATTTTGCTGCGGGTCGCTGCCAGGAAAAGCTCGATTGGCTTGTGCGAACCGGCCGGCAACAGGAAACGATTAATCTTGCAGCCAACGACAATCTGGTTGAGATCCGAGAAGGCGTTGAACGAATAGAATCAGGGCTTGAAAATGCGCTGGAACTTCTGCGTCAAGCGAACTCACTAACTACTGAAATCTACTCGATGTCAAGCATGTCGATTTCGTCGCTGAACCTCGTCTTCACAAAGCTCATCGAATACACGTCACCGGAAACCAACGACCGGAAACAGAGCGTTGTTATTGCTTCGACAGCGATGGCAGAACTCATTGATCACGCCGTCTCCGATTTAAAGAAATGTCTCCTGTTCCATGAGCATGCAGTCGGGGACGAATCTGCGCAAAGAAGCTATCTTGAATCGAAGATCCCGATTCTAAAGCTGCGGATCGAATCGCTTCCGAAAGCGACCAATCAAAAGGGGTGAATCATGAGAGTCATTGCAAGCGTTCAGTCGAAAAGAGGCAGTTCTCGGGGCCTCATTCATTATTTGGCGCACAGCAAGATAGACGGAAATAAAGAGCCGGAAAAAGGCCGCGAAATCTTCAACGCTTTCACCGAACATCTTACCGTTCAAAACGCCAACAACTTTCTGAAATCAGATTGCGGAAAAGGGCGTCCGACAAACAGCGATCTGCATCACTTGGTTCTTTCATTTAGGCAGGACGATTTTCTACAGCTTGGATCGAACGACGAGGAACGCAAACGGCGACTGAAGATCGTCACAAGGTTTGCCATTGCACAATTGGAACGGAGTCTTCAAAGTGAGCGACTTGCCTGGGCTGGGGCGGTCCATCTCAACACGGCAAACCCGCATGTTCACATCGCAATTCAAAAGCAATATCTGACCCGCGATCTTCACGCCAGATCGCTAAACAAAATTCCACGAGAGGCGCTTCCACACTTTGAGATTATCGATAGAGAAAAGCGGATCGTCGATGGCATCCTGATCGAATCCGCGAAGTTGAAACTACAGGAGCTTGTAACGGAACGGACACCTTCACGACGACACGCCAGTAAAAAGCAGCGCAATAACAATGCTACGCGCAACCATGACGCTATTACGCCCGACAAGAGCGACGGAAATATTCACGAGCGAGATATCCTACGCCAAGGCATTCTTGCCGAATATCAACTCAAATTTAAGGAAGAACGAATAGCTTTTCTCATCGAGCACCGTAAGACGTTGAAGTTCCCAGTCGCCGATCCGGCAAACGGAATCAGACACAAGGTTTCCTTGAAGGAACTAGAGCAAACAACAAATAGTTCCGGCGACTCTCAGAAAACGTCGCAACAACGCCAGATCATGGCTATAACGAATAGCATACTTGCTAAGGAAGAATCCCAATTTTTCAAGCTAAAACAAGAAACCACTCTTGCCCGAAAGCAAGCAGATAATATCCGAGCCGATTACAAAAAAAGAGGAGCCAAATTACCACCGCCGGCTTTCAATAAACAAGAATTGGATAAGCTGCAAAATCAGTGTCTTACCAACTCGAAATTACGGGAATTTCATTTTCTGGAAGAGATTAGAGGCGAACTTGAGACAAACAAGGAGATTAACCCAAGAAACGTCAAAGACCTTGAACTTTTGGCCGGTCAAAAAGTTCTATCTGAAATGAGGGTGCGGCTTTCTACAAAGCAGATTTCAGACCTCAAAGATAACTGCTATTACCGGAAGGTTCCGGTTGGAAAAAATCAGATTTCCTTGGCGATGATAGATCGTCAATCTAATGGTAAGAACAACCCTGGTCGTTCGGTTCTTCAGAGCATTTGCTCGGCAATCGAATCATTAACGAGTCGGACTATAACTCGATACTCTAAATCACACGATCTTTATTTGTTGGAAGCACTCAATAGCACCTTGAAGGAACAATCAATGCTCCTGCAGAAAACGCTTCGGAGTGACCAAAAAGTGGTTGGGATCCTGAGCAAAGTTCTTGATCAAAACAGCAACGCGGAGAACGTAAAGCCGAGATTTTCTGCGCAGCAGATCATCGAGATTGAATCACTTTCCAGGAAGCTCAAAATGCCAAAAGAAAACGCATCCAACTGGAGCCTTCAGAAAACATCGATCCTTGCGGCCGAAAGCAAACAAATTCGTGCGAATGGAATGATTGGGACTTCTGCCATTGGTGATGTCACTAAAGTGGTCGCGGGTCGGGCAATGGCCAGAGAGATCTTATGCAATATTGGTTTGAATAAGGCGAGAGAAGATCTCGCTTTCTACCGAAAATCGAAGCGATTTCACAAATTTGCGATTGAGGACAAACAGAGCGGGTCGATAAGTTATCTGAGTCTGAACGATGTCGATCTGCCGCGAAATGCGTCGATCCTGGATCATGGCCTGAATTTGTTGCTGGAGGGCAGAGATCACAGAGGATTAAGGCGCGAGCTGGAGTTCCGCGTAAAGGATCGCGAGAGAAATCTCAAAGCGGATGTTGCCGCGGCGAAAGATCTCTCCTTGAACGCCGGCAGGGAGGTTTCGGAGTTCAGGCAACCCTCACTATGGGGCAGGACTGCCGATCCCAATTACCATCCGATATTCACAACAAGCGAAATTACTGAGATAGAGAAACGAATCGAACTCACTTCGAGCAGCAAAGAAGCAAAACGACTTAGCACGACGCTAGGCCACTCTGCCAGAGTGAATTCTGAAAGATTGAATGAAATCCTAAGAAGAATCTTCGATCCCGAAACTAGGTTGGAAACGGGTAACGAACATGTCGTCTCACAGTCAAAAAGGAGGTCAACATCTGACGATAGAAACAGGGCACATGGCCGCGAGTCTAGCGTCCGAATGGAACGGTAGTGATGTCTGTATTACGCTTGAGTTAAGCCGCGTCCTTACGGAGCGACCCGACTTTGGTTTGCTTATCGTGGCTGTCCCAAAGCACACTAAAGAACGCCTCGCCACGGATGGAGATGAAATGCCGCTCCATGAACAGCCTTAGTTTAGCGAGGTCAGCCCACAATTGAGGTGGTTCAATAAAAGTGGAGAGAAAACTGTCTTTGGTAGAATATCAAAGATATATGGAAAAAATACGATGATGAGTTTAAGCGGAACGCTGTCAAGAAAGTTCTCGATGGTCAATCAGTAAGACCCGTTTCCCAAGAATTGGGAGTCAATGAATCACTCATTCATAAGTAGAGCGGGAGGCTCTGAGCCAAGGCGATGGAGTCAGATTAGGGACTGAGTTAGCCGAAACGGAAGTATTGAAAAAGCGGATTCGGGAGTTAGAAATGAAGAATGAACTCTAAAAAAGGCAGCTCTTATCTTCGGCAGAGGAAGCTAAAGCGTTACTCGTTCATTGATAAAGAAAAAAGTAATTTTCCTGTGCGGTTGCTGTGTCAGGTGCTGGAAGTCAGTCCGAGCGGGTTATTATGCGTGGCGAAAAAGGTTGGCTCAACCGCCAAACTTGCAGTGGAAATCGTTAAAACAATTAGTCAGAAATTGTTATTTTGAAAACCGCCGACGTTACGGAGCGAGAAGAATCAGCCGTGCTTTAACCAGAGCCGGAATTAAGGTTGGCAGGCGCAAGGTCTCCGGGTTGATGAAAGAAGAAGGTCTGCAAGCTATTCAACCAAAAGCCTTTAAGCCGAAA
>DAIOWA010000124.1:0-7191 GCA_036758705.1 Pyrinomonadaceae bacterium
AGTCACCAGTCGGCGTTATAGCTTTCAGCCGCAGGCCTTTACCTTGCTCTCCGATGTAGAAGATCTGATTTTTATCCCTTCCTCGTAAAATCTTGACACGCTCGTTGTATCTGTGGCAACATACTCGACCCGGGTGATTGCCCGGAAGCTCTTTGATAGACCGGGATGCTGCTCGTAAATTGTTGAAAGTTCGCGTAAGTCTTAGATGTTGTTCCAAATGGAACAAAAGTGCAGGCGCAAAATGGAATGGAACAAACGACCGACAAGCCTGTAAGTTGTTAATAGTTCGCGTAAGTCTTAGACCGCGATTCAAATGAATCAAAAAGTCAGGCGCGAAATGAATCGAATCAAGCAAGTTGTGCGCGCTGTGGGACAGGGACATGGAACAGCAGTTCTGAACTACTCGGTCCACTTCCCAGACTTCCTAGACTTCCCAGACTGATCAGACTTATCATCTATGGCGATGCAGCATTCGACGACACCCTCCGGCTGGCTCGCGTTTGAGCTGAGCATTCTTCACCGTTTAAAGTTCGACTCGATAGCGATCCCGGTTACGGGCGACCCGGCGATTGGTAACTATCTCAAGCGGCGAAACATCCGCGTCGCGGCTAATGATGTGCTGCAGGCGGATTGGCAGCGGTCAATGGCCGTGATCGCGAATTCGGAGGAGAAGCTAAGCGAGGATAACGTGAGTACCCTTCTCGAAGACGCGTACGTCCCCGGATACAATTTCGCGAATCCGAGTTTAACGACCCGGTTCGGCGAGGTCGATTCGTGGTGGTTCGACAATGTTCGGCGAAATCTCGAAAGAATGTCATCGCCGCTTAAGCATGCCCTGGCCGTCAGCCTTGTGACGATGGTCGGTGACTACGCTCTGTCGTTTACGAACGAAACCCGCGAACTCCGACAGCCTCTCTCGGCTGCGTTTCGAAGGCTCTGGATAGCAATGCCCGAGCCCGTATCCGGCGGCGGGAACCATTCCTGCCAGAACAAATCGCCCGAGGCATTCGTTGCGGAGACCCAAGGCGAGGCGATGTTCCTCAGGCTTCCGAACGCCGAGATCAGCAACGGCCACGCGCGTCCATGGCGTGAAGAATGGCTGCGAGGCTCGAGCGAATTCTGGGGCGAGTTTGATGCGTCGACGGCCGGAAAATTCGGCAGTCACGTCGAGACGAAATCGCAGTATGTAAGGGCTCTCGACGATCTTCTAAACCGTGCCGGCCATATGAAACAATGGGCCGTCAGCCACATCGACTCGGGCTTCATCACTCCGCAGGAGATAGGAGATATCGTCGGCAAGCACCGGCGCGTTAGCGCGATCTACACTAAAGACTTCTCAGAACTCACCGGCAAGAAAGCCGTCATCATCACGGCGTAGACAGCGGAGCTTCGGAGATCTTCTCGTTCGTCGTTCCCTGCCGCCAGAACCATACAACTCCGGCCAATCCCGACAGCACGCCCGAGATCACCGTCAGCTTCATCGGATCGATGAAGTACATTAGCTCGGCCGACATATAGCTCGTCACGCCGAAAACGGTTAGCTCGGCACCTCGGTCAAGCGTCGATATCCGGCCACGGATGTAATCGGGCAGAGACCTTTGAAACAGCGACTCCTGCACGGCATATTCGACGCCGACGATCGCCCTCGATATGAAGCTGAAAAATGCGAAAAGCCAAAGCGTCGGCATAAAGCCGCACACCGCAAAGAGCACGCCGTGGATGATCAACGCCCAGCCAATGAACATCGAATGCCGTCCGCGTCGGTCAAGGTAAATCGAAGTTCGGTGAGCGATGAGCATTCCGAGAGTTAGCCCGAACCCGGCCGAAAGCCATAATATGCCAACCGCGAGGTCGGGGTTCCAACCTTCGGTGCCGGCAAAATAAACACCGCCGACTCGCTCGTACACAACATTGATCGCCCCGCCGCCGACCGCCCAGATAATGTTCATCAACAAGATCGTCAACGCGAAATGATTGGCAATCGTATAGTGCAGACCCTCTTTCAGTTCTTTGACAAATGAAGGCCGCTTCGACTTATCGGCCATCCGTTCGGCGGTGATCTCATCGCGTGTCGCTTCTTCCGGGATCAACCAGACGGTGAAGGCAGAGAGCAGAAAGGACACGGCGTTAATGATGAACGCCACCTGATAGCCGAACCTGTATGCAGCCCAGCCGCCAAGGCCCGACCCGATCGCCATCAGCAGGAATCGCGTCGAGAACATCAAGGCGGTTCCTGCCAGAATGCCGTCGCGTCCGGTCAGATTTGGAGTCGTCGCATTTTTTGCTCCATCAAAGAACGCGCCGAACGTCGATAGCAATACCGTCGCGACGTAGGCGATCCAAAGATCACCGGGATCCGACACGAGCAGGAACATCAAGGCGACGCCGACACGCGCGAGGTCGGTCCAGATCATCACCTGCCGCCGCGAAAATCGATCGACAAACGTTCCGGCGATGGGAGATATGACGGCAAACGGAAGTACGCGGGCGAGAAAGAAAATGCCCGCCGCGGTCGGCGACGCTTCGGATACGAGCCGCACCAATCCGAGCCCGGCGATGAAGTTGAACCAATTGCCGAGTTCCGAAATGAGCTGCCCGTAGAGCAGGTTCCGGAAGTTGCGGTTACCGCGAAGAAGTTGTCCGTACGTCAGCGTCGGCATAAAAGAGTAATACTAACTGTTGACGCGAATGGTTCAGAAATGCGGACGCGACAAAGGCGGGCGGCACTTCGGTTGCGGCCGAAGTGCCGTCGAGATTGAGAACTAAAGTTTTACAGTATCTGCGCTTACAAGGAGGGTGTGCTCTGCCTAGACTGCCTCGGCGACGTTGCGGCGTCGCTTTAGCCAATTTCCAAATCTTCTGAATGCCAATGAGAATCCGGTCCACACGAGGAACGCCCCGCCGACGCAGGCGATCAGCCCGATGATCTGCCCGACGGTGCCGCCCGTCTCACCCGTATGAGTAAATCGAAACCACGAACGAAGCTGAACGGCAGAATTCCGCTCGCCGTATGGATCCCATTTCTTTACCTCGCCGGACGCAGTGTCCACCGTCAGCGTCGAGCGTCCGAAGATGTTCCAATATATGCCTTCGTCGATCGTGAATACGCACGATTCGTTTGCGGGCAATCGAAGGGAGATCGATTTCCAGGCAGCCGACTGTTGTTCTGATCGAGTCCACGCGGCGCCTAGTGTTGTTGGGATCGTGAATGCTTCGGCTTGCTCTTGCTGCTGGCCGCCGCGGCCGCCTTGAGGAGCCGGAACTTCATTACCCGTAAGAGTGTAGAGAAGGTTCGACGCCCACTGATACGAAATCACCGTGGCGGTCAGCGTAAAGACGATGAGAAACAGCGAGGTCCAGAATCCGATCGTATTGTGCCAGTTGAAGTTGCGGGCCTTTCCACGCTGAGCGCTGCGAAACCAAATGACAGGCTTGATCGCCTTCCAAACCAGATTCCGCGGGAACCAGATGTATATGCCCGAGATCGCAAGGAACAAGAACAACAAGTTGCCCGCTCCGGTCATCGCCTTTCCGGCAGGACGCTGGTCACCGGACAATGCGACGTATCTATGCCACTCGCGCAGCTTTGACATTACCTCGCGGACCTTCTTGTTGCTCTCGCCAGTGATCGCACCGGTGTATGGATCGGCAAATACAACGCCCTCGCGTCCGAGCGAGATCTCCCAAGCGGCTCCGGGCTCGTTCTTGATCGCGATCGAGGCGGGCTTTGCTTCGGGTTTGGCCTCGATGACCTTGGCGAGAACCTCGGCCGCACCCAGTTTCGGCTCCGATCTCACCGCTACATAACGGGCATCGCGTTCAACCCATTCGATCGTCTGCCGCTCAAAGGCAAGCAACGCTCCCGTAACGCACATGATAAAGATCACGACGCCCGCGATCAGCCCGGCTGCAAGATGCAGCCAAAAAAGGATCTGTCTGAAAGTATTCATCGAAAATGATTCGGGCTAAACCTCTGCCCATCGCCTGAGCAAGTTGTGATAAACCCCTGTCAACTGAACCACCGACGGATGCAGCGGATCAGCAGCCGCAAGACGTTGGATCGCCGTGTCCATGTCGAAAAGGATCGCCCGCTGTCCGTCATCGCGGACCATACTCTGAATCCAGAAGAACGATGCCAGCCGCGTCCCACTCGTCACCGGTGTGACGTGATGCAAGCTGCTTGCCGGATACAAGATCATCGAACCGGCGTTCAGCCTGATCCTTTGAACTCCAAACGTGTCCTCGATCACAAGCTCGCCACCCTCGTACTCTTCCGGATCGGAAAAAAAGAGCGTCGCGGAGAGATCAGTTCTGATCTGATCTCCGGTCACCCGCGACCGGCGGATCGCGTTGTCAACGTGGGTCCCGAAGTTCTGCCCGCCTTCGTACCGATTGAAGAGCGGCGGAAAAACCTTCAAAGGCAAAGCGGCCGATACGAACAGCGGATTTGCCTGCAACGCTCCAACGATCAGGCCGCCCATATCGAGTGCGGCCGGATTGTTCTCGGCAAGCTGCAGATTCTGCTTCGCAAGCCTCGACTGATGCCCCGCGGTCGCGTTGCCGTCGATCCATTCGGACGACTCGAGCAGACGACGACACTCCGCCGTCTGCTCAGCCGTCAACACATTTGGTATCTGTAAAAGCATCTTCGGAACGCGGACATTCCTGTCCGCCAGCCGGATTGCGGACAAGGATGTCCGCGTTCCGATTAGAACCTAAAACTCGAACTTACAAGCAGTACGCGGCCCGCCCCAGGAACTATGTGCCCGCCGCCGATCCGGTCGATGTAGTACTTGTCGGTGATGTTGTTCAGGTTGACCCGCAGATCGACGTTTTTCGAAACCCGATACGATGCCATCAGATCGGCCACCCAGTAATCGTCAACAAAGCGCGTATTCGTGTTGTTGCCGTATCGCTTGCCAACATATCGCGGTCCGCCTCCGAAGAATAAGCGGTCCCAACGGTATGTCGTCCAGAGATTGAACGAGTTGCGCGGAATATTGACGAGTTCCTTCCCGAGTTCGGTATATACCGTGCACTGCCCTGCGACAACCGTACAAACGCTCGACTTCACGATCTCGCTATCGAGGAAGGTATAGCCGGCAAATACTTGCCAGTTGGCCGTGAGATTTCCGGTTGCGGTGAATTCGCCACCTTGAACTCTCACATCGCCATCGAGGCTTACGGTGTTATCGACGGAGTTGGTCGTGCGTGCATCAGTCTTATCCGTGCGGAACAACGCTCCCGTCAAAAGAAGTCGATTATGGAAGAGGTTCCACTTGGTTCCGGCCTCGTAGCTTCGCGTTTTCTCAGGATCAAGCTCGGCGCTTGCGGGAGAATACAGAAGCCCCTCGAATGACGGATTCGCGGACGTTCCGAAACTAACATAAAAGCTGCCTGCCTCGACCGGCTTGTAGACTACAGCCGCACGCCCGCTCAGGATCGTGTCGTTGCGATCGATCGGAACGAATGACGATATGCCGCCGGTGGTCACAACATTACGTCCCTCGACACCAAAACGGTCCCACCGAAGTCCGCCCACAAGCTGGACCTTTTCACCGAAATGAACGGTATCGAACACGTATCCAGCGAGTGAATCTCCGGTCAGTTCCGGCTCAAGCGGATTCATCACTATCGATCCGGTATAAATATCGTTCGGATTCGGATCGAGCAGCGTTGTTTGAGAGTTCACCGCCGTTCTCAGAACGCGGTGATTCTTCTCGTACGCGTAGCTTCCGCCCAGCACAAGGCTGTGTCGGATCTTGCCGGTATTGAATCGAGCCGTGAAGTCCGTTTGGTTATCTACAATGTCGTCATTCGCCAGCCATGCTCTCATTTCGCGGTTGATAACGACCTGATCGAGAGAGGTAACGCCATTATTAGCTGCGAGCCGCGGCGGAGTCGCGATCGAATCCCGGCGGGAGTACCCGTACCGGAACTGATTTCGAAGGCTAAGATTGTCATCGAAGTCGTGCTCAAATCGGAACGTCACTTGATCAGACCGAAGCTTTTCACGATCCCGGTCAATAAATCCGTAGAAAGTGTCGCGCGAAACCGGAGCCGGGCGGTCGATGTAGTCCCGAAGCACGTTTGCTCTGTTTGCATCCGTCACTGGAACCCAGGGAATGCCGTAGTCCGAGACATTGTCCTGGTCCATGTAGAAATAGCTCAGGGTATATCGGGTACGCGAACCGAGCCCGAACATAATCGACGGGGCAAACCCGAGTCGTCGGAAATCAACATCCGACCGTCCGGGAAATTCAGAGCCGTGAAACAGGCCGTTAACTCGAAGTGCAACCGAATCGCCAAGCGGCAAGTTCACATCACCCGTCGCACGCTTGGTTTTGTCAGTTCCGCCGATAAGCGATCCCGCAAAGCTGCGTCGAACCGTTGGCGATTTGCTTACGAGATTCACCGTGCCGCCCGTCGACCCGCGTCCGGTATATGTCGAACTTGGACCTTTTACGACCTCGACCTGCTCGAGATTGAATGCGTCCCGTGACTGAGCCCCGAGATCGCGAACGCCATCAATATAGATATCGTTTCGAGCGCTGAATCCACGAACGGTAAGGTTGTCACCCGCCGCGGTGCCGCCTTCACCTGCTGTAAGCGTGATACCCGGAACATTCTGCAGCACATCGCGAAGCGTCATCGCACCCTGCTGTTCGATCACTTCCTTCGGTATGACGTTGATGGTCTGCGGAGTGTCGCGAAGCGGTTCGGTGTGTTTCGGCGAGGACACGAGCCGGACGCTGTCGTCTCGGATCTCAACCGAAGCATCCTCTGCCTTGAGCGACAACAATACGCTTCGAGCATCGCGGAATGCATAGCTTACGCCCGTTCCGTTCAGTATCAATTTGAGCGCAGCTTCCGGCGTGTAATTACCAACCACACCAGGGGATTGAATGCCTCGGATGCTTTCGTTGTCGACGTTAACCGTCAATCCCGACCGTTTCTGAAACGCTTCGAGAACTTCTCCCAACTGACCGGCGGCTATGTTGAAATCGATCGTCGAAACCTTGTCCTCGTTCATCGAGACCATTTCGAGTCGCCCATTACGTTCCTCCGCATAACCAACCACCATTCGATGGCTGCTGCCGATCGTCACTGCAATGATCGCACCGGTCGACAGCGCGGAAAGCACCCAATAACGCGCTCCCTTTCTACCGTGACGCTTCCGATTCTTCTTTG
>DAIOWA010000125.1:0-7171 GCA_036758705.1 Pyrinomonadaceae bacterium
TGCTGCGTGGTCTTGATGACCGTATCCGGATTAAGCGAGATCGAGTTGATGCCGCGTTGGACGAGGGAATCGGCGAACTCGGGGTAATCCGATGGAGCCTGGCCGCAGATGCCGATCTTTTTACCGGAGCGAATGGCAGCGTCGATTGCCATTGCGACCATTTTCTCGACCGCACCGTTACGCTCGTCGAATAAGTGCGCGACCATCTCGCTGTCGCGATCGAGTCCGAGGGCTAGCTGCGTGAGATCGTTCGATCCGATCGAATAGCCATCGAATACCTGCAGAAATTCGTCGGCAAAAACGACGTTCGCGGGAAGCTCACACATGGCGTAGATCTCAAGTTCGTTCTCGCCCTGGACAAGGCCGTGCTCCGCCATTAGCGCGATCACCTTTTTGCCTTCTTCGACCGTGCGGCAAAACGGGATCATCGGCTTGATGTTGATCAGCCCCATATCCTCGCGGGCCCGCTGCAGGGCTAGGCATTCGAGCTTGAAGCCAGCCTTGTACCGGTCGTCGTAATAGCGCGATGCGCCGCGAAACCCGATCATCGGATTCTCTTCGACCGGCTCAAATTCGCGTCCCCCGATCAGCATCGCATACTCGTTCGACTTGAAGTCGGACATTCGCACGATGACAGGTTTCGGATAAAACGCCGCGGCGATGCGCCCGACCCCTTCCGCGAGGGAGCGTACGAAAAACTCTTTCGGATCTTCCTCAAGGATGCGTTTCGAGATCGTCTCGACATCCTCGCGACGTTTTAGGTTTGGGTAATTGATTAGCGCCATCGGATGGATCCCGATGTGGTTATTGATGATGAATTCGAGCCGCGCGAGCCCTACGCCGTCATTCGGCAGGCGTGAAACCGAAAACGCGTGATCGGGGTCGCCGACGTTCATCATTATCTGCGTTTTCGGACGCGTCGACTCGTCTATCTCATGCCGGGTGACGTTATATTCAATGTTTCCGTAATAGATGTTTCCGACATCGCCCTCGGCGCAGCTTACCGTGATCTCCGATCCGTTGCGGACCTTTTCAGTCGCGTCGCCGGTCCCGACGATACACGGAATTCCGAGTTCACGGCTGATGATCGCACTGTGACACGTGCGTCCACCGCGCTCTGTAACGATGGCAGACGCGCGCTTCATTATCGGCTCCCAGGCAGGATCGGTCATCGTCGTGACCAGGATCTCGCCCTCTTTGAACGTGTTTAGCTTCGCGGGATCGAGCAGTACGTGGGCCGTCCCGGTCCCGATCTTCTGGCCAACCGCGACTCCCGAAGTAAGCGGAGCACCGTGATTGCCGGTCAGTTCGTACGTCTCGATAAAGTTCGCCTCGGTTTGCGCGTGGACGGTTTCCGGGCGGGCCTGAAGAATGAACAGCTCGCCGGTGATCCCATCCTTTGCCCATTCGATATCCATCGGCTGACGTTTGCCGGCCAGTTTGGAGTAGTGGTCCTCGATCGCGCAGGCCCAGTTTGCAAGCTGCAGTACTTCAAAACCCGCGAGACACATACGATTTCGCTGAGTCTCAACAACGGGCCGGACCATCGTACCGACACCGTCGTCGTTGAAGACCATCTTTACTTCCTTGACGCCAAGTTTGCGCGTGACGATCGGCCTAAACCCAAGCTTCAATGTCGGCTTGAAGACGATCCACTCGTCGGGCGTCGCCATTCCCTGTACGACTGCCTCGCCCAATCCCCACGCGCCGTTGATAACCACGGCGTCGCGAAATCCGCTCTCGGTGTCGAGCGTAAACATCACACCGGAACACGCCGCGTCTGACCGCACCATCGGCTGGATGCCGATAGAAAGGGCGACATCGAAATGATCGAAGCCTTTGGCGGTGCGGTACGAGATCGCCCGGTCCGTCCAGAGCGAGGCGTAGCATTCATGACAAGCCTCGATCAGCCGCTGTTCGCCGCGAACGTTGAGGATCGTGTCCTGCTGGCCCGCGAATGACGCATCGGGAAGATCTTCAGCGGTCGCCGAAGAACGAACTGCAACCTCGAAAGTCCTTTTCCCGATCCGGTCTCCGAGCCGTTTGTACGAGTCGATTATCGAAGTCTCGACCTCCTTCGGGAACGGCGTTTCGAGCATCATTCGGCGGGCTTCCGATCCGACACGTGCAAGCTCATCCAGATCGTTCACATCGAGGCCTTTCAGAAGTTTCTTTAACCGACCGCGAAGGCCGTCGGTTTCGAGAAGGGCGTGATAGGCGTGGCTCGTCGTCGAATAGCCGTCAACCGCACGAACTCCCTGGCCGGTAAGCTCGTTAAATAGCTCGCCAAGCGAAGCGCATTTGCCGCCGACGATCGCCACATCGCCGGCGCCAACTTGACTGAAATCTAGCGTGTAGGCTCTAAGGTCATTCATTTTCAGAGAGTATCGTCTTCTGTCGTTTTTCTTACGTCTTCTTTTCTTGTTTTCTTCTTTCGTGGATAAAGACTGATATCCACGAAATAGGAAAATAAGAAAAAGAATGCCTAAGCGGCGGCGACTTCCGCCGAGAGTTGATGTTCTGGCTCAGACTCGGGAATATCCCCGTTATCGGCCCTAAAATGCCTCCACATTTTAGGATTTACAGTTTTGATCAGCTCGGCACGGCTCAAGGTCTCGAGCGGTTTGCCGATGTAGATCTTGCCCATTTTTTCGAGGCGTTTCTCGCTCAAGGCGCCGGAGAACATCAGGAGCGGATATGTGAAGTTCGGGCCGTTCAGCTTTCGCAGCTTGTAGAGCCACATTCCGATCGAGCCGACACGCCACGCGGTCGGGCCCCACCAACTGTACTGGCCCGGTCGCAGATTCATCTTCCAGCACTTCATCATCAACTGCCATTGCAGCGGTGAGAGTTGCTTGGTTTGCGTCACGCCTTTTTCCATCTCCATCCGCGTGTCGTGAAGCGGTGTGAATATCGAAGGAATGAGGAACGCGAACAGGCCGCGACGTTCCATCTCGTAGACGAGGTCGAGCGTGGCCATGATGTCCTCGTCAGTTTCGTCCGGGTTACCGACGATCAGCGTCATTGCCGGGAACCAGTTGTTTTCGTTGAGAACCTTAAGGCCTTCGAGCACAACGCTCTGCCAATGGTCGATCGGGAACGGAACTCCCTTGCCCGGCATTATCTTTTTGGCCATTTTCACCGATCCGGTTTCCAAACCGATCAAAGGAGCCAAGGCCTTCTTCTCGGGGTGCGAGCTTAGATACGGGAAATGTATCGGGCTCTTTGGCAGCAGCAGATCGGAAAGCTGCTTGATCATTGTCGGGTCGACGACTGCCGGAGCGATCGTCGAATGGCTGAGCACGTGTTGCTCAACGCCGGGAGTTTCAACGACGCTCTTGTAAAGATCGACGAGAGCCTCGCGGTTTGGGAAGTAGAACGGAATGTCCGTATGCACCTGTCCCCAAATGAACATATCCTCGGTCGCCAGGGATATCTGCTGGTTCCCTTCGCGGACGTTCGCCCGCACCGCGTCCATTATCTTGTCTTTCGGAAGATCGATCTGGGGGTTAAGGTCCGGCACACAGAACTTGCATCGGCGACCGCATCCGGTCGTCATTTCGACAACTCCGAAGGTCGTTCGCGTATCCGGAAACAGGATCGCGTCGCGTTCCTGCGGGTGTTTGACGTCGATCTGCTTCGGTATCTCTTCACCGGCAATAGCCTTGGCGAAAAGATCCAGCGTATCGTTCGATTCGCTTCTGCCCTCAACTACACAGTCAACTCCGAGTTCGTCGTACAGATCGGTTTGAATGATCTGCCAGCCGCCTGAGCCGCCGACGATCACCTTAAAATTATTTCGGTATTTATTGTTTTTGATCTGTGCGAAAAGCTCGCGTGAATAATGTGAGTTGATCGGCATCTTCGACGAACCGAAGATCGAGGTATAGACTCCGGCGGCGAACGTAACGCCGAGCGGATTGTGAGTGGAAACAGCGACGACTCGCGTGTTCGGTCCAACAAACTTGTCGAGGTCTTCGGGAAAGCACGCGACAATATCGTCCTTGGAATAGGCTCTTTCAAGGGATTTCTCTACCAGACGCACGCCGGCAGGCATATACTTCGCCGATCCGTCTTCGTATCTTTCGACCTCGCGCCATTTCGGATATTTACGATTGAGAATGCCTTCGAGCCAGATCGGTAAGCTGGCCATCGCCATCTGGATAAAATATCCGGCATGGTCGATCGCCTCAGTTAGAGGAGCGGTAAGCACGATCAGCTTGCCGCCGTTTTCTGTCATAGCCGCTTCAGCGGGTGCCGAAGCGGCCACGACATCGTTCAGAACATCTGCGTTAACTGCCATTCATCTCTCCTGTTAAATACGGCCTCGGGGAAAAACCGCAGTGGACAAAAGTTGTAAACAACAGCGTGAGGTGCTGTATCGCGATCAGAACCTGATGACCGCGTCCGGGCCGCCTTCGACGTGGACGGTATCGACAAACCGAATGCTCTTGCTGTCAGTGGTCATAACCACCGAATGGGTTCGCTTGCCCGCGCCGAAGAATCTGACGCCGCGAAGCAGGGCTCCGTCCGTCACGCCCGTCGCAGCGAAGATTATCTTCTTGCCAGGCGCGAGATCGTTGGTGTCATAGATCTTTTCGGGATCGGAGATGCCCATTTCGTTCATCCGCTTCATCACGACTTCCATCGGCGGAACCTTGGATTTATCAACACCCAAACGATCAGGATCAAAGACGAGTTTTGCAAGGATCTCGCCGTTAAGGCATTTCATCGCGGCGGCGGTTATCACTCCTTCAGGCGCTCCGCCGATACCCATCAGAGCGTGGATGTTCGTTCCGGCAACCGCGGCAGAAATCCCCGCCGAAAGGTCGCCGTCCGAGATCAGCCGGATCCTCGCACCGGTAGCTCGAACGTCCGCGATAAGCTGTTTGTGCCGCGAGCGATCGAGACATATTACGGTAAGATCGTCGATATCACGGCCAAGCCGCCGCGCAATGTTTTTGAGGTTTTCCTTTACCGGCGCATCGATATCGACCGCGCCTCGGCACGACGGGCCGACGACGATCTTGTCCATGTAGATATCGGGAGCGTTAAGCAGTCCGCCGCGTTCGGCTGCTGCCAGCACGGCAATGGCGTTGTTTGCACCAAGAGCACAAAGGTTTGTGCCCTCGAGCGGATCGACCGCGATGTCGACCTCGGGAAACTCCTTTCGAGACTCTTCCGAATACGTTTTGCCGCCGAGTTCTTCGCCTATATACAGCATCGGCGCTTCATCACGTTCGCCTTCGCCGATCACGATCCGGCCGCGCATCGGGACGGTATCCATGACCTCGCGCATCGCTTCGACAGCTACGTGATCGCTGTGTTTACGATCGCCCTGGCCCATTGTCTTGGCCGATTCGATGGCCGCCGCTTCACAAACACGTAGGAAATCAAGCGACAATTCGCGTTCCGCTTTCATATATTGTTGGTTATACCTGAAATTTATCGAACCTGTAAACGTTGATTATGCAGGCATTCTAACACGCAACCGTCTTATTGCCTCACGTAAAAAACCACTTGAAGGCTGATTCGTTGCCTCAGGTGGAAAACCACGCAAGAAGGCAGGGTGGTTAGTTGATCTTGCGTGGATGTGACTTTTGTTTGTGGTAGCCCCGAAACCTCCAATGCTCTCCCCACTGACATTGAAGATCTTCCGCGAATTTATTTCGCGTGGTTTCTTAAATGAGGCAACGATCCGGTTTCATGTGGTTTTTAGATGAGGCAATTCGACCGTTTGACAAGCTATGCCCGCGAATTATACGGTTTTACTTTGATTTTCACCCATTGTGAGAGAGGAGTTCTCGTTAGAAGATGACCTACATCGTTGCCGAACCTTGTGTCGAATGTAAATACACGGACTGTGCCGCCGTATGCCCCGTCGAGGCGTTTCACGAACTGCCGGATAAGCTTTTGATCAATCCCGACACCTGTATCGATTGCGACGCTTGCCTTCCTGAGTGCCCGGTAGAAGCCATTTTTTCGGATATGTCGATACCCGAGGAATATATGTCATGGCTTGAGATCAATAAAGAAGCCGAGAATTATCCGATCATCAGCACCAAGCAGCCCGCCTTGTACAACGCCGGATGTAAAGGTCAGCCTGAATAATTCATTTTCGTCGAAACTGATCAAGGCTGTCCGATCGGGCAGCCTTTCTTGCGCCGCGGGGCCGATCTGTCGGAGCCGTCGGGTGCCATGAATAGGGTTCGGGAAAGGATAAATTAGTTCGTAACGGGTTCGATCTGCAGGACGAAAACGTATTCGCAACAGGTCACGTCCTTTTCTGCGTATTCGAGTTTTAGGGGTTTGAAACCTTTTGCCGCGATCTCGAACCGCACACCGCCCGAATCGGCAACTGTGCAAATGAATGCGTGATCATCGATCGCGCACGGCTTCAGGTCGGCTTTTGCAGACGCGGCCTGGACGCTCGCATCCGTCACGGCCGCTCCCGCGGGATCGACTAAGTTGATGCGTATCTCGCGCGTCTGAGCGGTCGCCATCGAAGCGGCGAGCACAAGAAGCAATAATGTCGAAACCGTTTTCATGCAGGTTGCAGAGAGGATAACAGATGTCGAAGCGAGATGCCGTTTTGACCGCGTGTCGAAGCCGTCTAAAATAGCGGATAGTGATGAAACCCGGCTTTGGAGACAATAACTATGGTCGAAACAATTGACCCCAAGATCATTGACCTTCCCTTGGCTCGCTGCGAACGCTGCGACCGTGAGATGGAGCATTACAACACGTTCATCTCACCGACGAACGAGCGCACTACCGTCTGCTGGCAGTGCCTCGCTCGTGAAGAGAAAGGCTTTTTCGCCCATCGAGGATTTCGCCGCGGCGCCCGGAGCGGATATATTCCGAGATAAGCAGAAGCATGACCGTGAGGCAGGGCTATATCAGGGATCAAGCATATAGCCCTCCCTCACGATCATGCTTCTGCCAATTCTTATGGCAATCAGAAAGATCACTGAATATCCCGAGGCGGTTCTCGGACAGATAGGCAAGCCCGTTACGGAGTTTGACGACGCTCTCGCCGAACTCTGCGCGGATATGTACGAGACGATGTACGATGCCGAGGGGGTCGGACTCGCGGCACCGCAGATCGGGCTGAATCTGCGGCTCTTCGTGATGGACTGCGACGGCGTCAAGCTGATCGCCGCGAACCCTG
>DAIOWA010000126.1:0-7157 GCA_036758705.1 Pyrinomonadaceae bacterium
GGTTATGGACGGCGTCCGCGAGATCAGCGAACAGAGCTGAAAAGGAAGTTGTAAAGATTGAAATTTGCCCGACCGTAATCGTTGGAACGGCTTTTTGCTACAGTTTGGCCCGGCGGATTCCGGTCAGCGTCCTTGATCAGGATCAGGTCGTTATTCGTATTCCCGCGAACGAGGAAAAGCTCTTTTCCGTCGGCCGTCCAGGTAAAGTTCATTATCCTGCCCGATTTGAAGTCGGTGATCTGCGTCGGCGTGGAACCGTCGATCGGCTGCCGCCAGATGTTCTGCACACCTGTGCGATTGGTCAGGACCGTTAGCGCTTTGCCGTCGGGCGACCAGGCGTATTGGTTGATCAGGTTGTATTCGATCTCCTGCTCGACGTTGCCGAAAGCACCGCCTTCGAGCGTCGCGATATAAAGTTTCTTTTGGAACGTCTTAACGTCGTATGCCGTGTACGCGATCCGCTTACCGTCCGGCGCGATGCGCGGCATAAAGACGCTTAGGCCCGGTGCGTCATAGAATTTTTCAGCCTTTCCGCCTTCGATCGGCATTCGCATCAGCGAGAAACGCTCGTCGTCCGACTTTCGCTGGAAGATTATGGTCGATCCATCCGGCGTAAGCTGCGGATTAAAATCGACCACGGCAGCATCCTCCTCAGAAAGCTGCACAGGATTCGAACCATCCGGATTCGACCGCCATATCTTCGATGTCTTGTCCTTCTGAACGTTGAAAACAAGATAAGCGCCATCGGCCGGAGCAACGGGCATCACAGAATATCCGGGTTCTGTGTGGATCACTTTTGCGGACTTGCCCTCGCCGTCTGTTACCCAGATATCGGTTTCTTTTCCTTCGGTTTTCGTGAAAACAAGCGAACCGTCACGCCGGTGAAGGAGGCCGTGCATGCCATCCAAGTTTCGTGATTCGCCAGCGAACTGAGTTCCCTTCTTCGCCGCCGGAGCATATTTCCAGACTGAAGAAACGGTATCTGCCTTCAACGTTGCGATGCTCTTACCGTCATCGGAAACGCTCACGTCGAGATAGTCGTTGAAGTCGTTCGTAACCGGATCGATACGGCCGTCAGGATATGACGCACGCCAGATCTGATTTGGTGCGTTCTGCGTTTCTTTGCCCGAGAACAGCACTCCGGAGCCGTCGGCGAACCAGACGACGTTATTGATGTGAAAGAATTCTCGCGGCCCGTTGATCGTGCGGATCTTTTTATCAGCGAGAGTTATCTCGACAAGGTCGGTCTTCGACAGAAAACCGCTTTCGCGATTACCGGCACCGGTGACCAGCGTGCGTCCATCCGGCGACCACGCGAGGCGGAACGCAAAGAAGTCGTAGTCGGTATTGCCGCTCGCTATCAACTCCTGCATCGCCAGCGTGTCGGTATTTGCGATGAAGATCGCGTCTTCGTTCGGCTCTGAGCGATGCCGTACGAATGCGAACTGCTTGCCGTCCGGCGAGAACGTAACGGGGCTATCGACGTCCTCGATCAGCTTTTTCGGCGTGCCGCCAAGCGTTGGCACCTGATAGAGCGTGTTGATCGAAAAGTCGATACTCGTCAGGCAATAATAGATGTGATCGCCGGTTGGCGAGAACGTCACGGACTGCAGATTTTGAGCGGTCGGCTGTACGACCGTAACTACACTGTCGGTCGCGATCTGGCGTACTACCAGGCTTCGGCTGCCGACCTCGCCAGCGACATATGCAACATACTTACCATCTGGGGAGATCGCCGGAAGCAGTACACGGCCGTCGGTATTGATCCGCGAGATCTGCGGTCGGGCGAAGGCATGGGCGGCCATCGGAGTGTCGGCGATCGCAAAACTGTAGATCGCGTAACCGCCAAAAACGACTACCAACAACCCGAGCACGGCGGCGATCGCGAGCGGAAAACGGCGACGCTTTGCCCGCACGACACTATTCTTTGACGAGGCCGATGCGAATACCGGATCGGTCCGATGATTTCCGCTCAGAGTTCGGTGGATGATCGTCGGATTCTCGCTGAAGTTCGGATTCGATGTCACGTGGCCTGTGCGGTTTCCGCTATTCGAATGTTCAAGTTCGTGCAGAAGATCTTTCAGATCGAGTGCGAGATCTTTGATGCTCTGATATCGCTCGTCGCGGTCTTTCTGCAACGCTTTGCGGACAATACGCGAAAGCTCGACGGGTGCATTCGGCAGAAGGTTCGATATCGCCTCAGGTTCGTGATAGATGACAGCCGCGAGCGTGTCCGCGGTCGTTTCGCCATCGAACGGAGCACTGCCGATCAGCAGTTCGTAAAGCACGACACCGAGGCTCCATATGTCCGTCCGCTCGTCGACCTCAAGTCCGCGGGCCTGCTCTGGCGACATATATCGAGCACTGCCCATCACGGTGCCGGGAACCGTCTTGTTGTCCGTGCTGTCGGTGCCGTTCTTGAACCCAACGACCGGCTTTGCGAGGCCGAAATCGAGCACCTTCACGATGCCGTCGCGGCGGACCATTATGTTCTCGGGCTTGATGTCGCGGTGAACGATGTGCTCGGCATGAGCCGCAACAAGTGCGTTCGCGGCCTGCTCCATTATTCGCAGGATCCGAGTGAGCGTTAGCGATTCGCGTTTGATGATCTCGCGGAGTGTTTTTCCTTCAACAAACTCAGTCGCGAGGAAGTGGCCGAAATCGTTCTCGCCGATCTCGTAAATAGTGATGACGTTCGGGTGGTTGAGAGCCGAAACTACCTTTGCTTCCTGGCGAAATCGAAGGCGGCGTTCTTCGTCAGCGGTGAACTCGTTCGGCAGCAGTTTGATAGCGACATTGCGGTCAAGCTCCAGGTCGCGGGCCGAATACACCTCGCCCATGCCGCCCTCACCGATCTTGCCGCTGATCTCGTATCTTCCGAATTGTTCGCCCGCTAACATTTTTCAATTTGGGGACACTTCGTCCGTAATATTAGAACACCAGTTCAAACGCTTTTATGACACATTAAGTTGCGCCAAATGCAGAAACACGACTGTTAGGGCGTGTGTCCGAGGTTGTGGTTAGAACGCGTGGGCAAGGCAGTACAAGCTAAGCCTGGTCCGGTTTTGTTAAGTCCTGAGAGATCGAGTTGGACACACTCCCTAACGGTCGTGTTTCTGCCTGTTTAGGACGTCAGAAAGTTTTCAATGACCTTATAGCTTGCGTCGATGGCTTCGGAGAGCTTTTCGGGATCGCTGCCGCCGCCTTCTGCCATATCCGGCCTGCCGCCGCCTTTACCGCCGACGATCGGCACGATCTCCTTTATCACGTTGCCGGCCTTGACCTTAGCTGTCAGGTCGTCCGATACGCGGACGATGATCCCGGCCTTGCCGTCTTCCTGCCGCCCGATCACGACCACGCCTGACTTTAGTCTTGCGAGCATCGTGTCCGAAAGCTGCCGCATTCCATTGCCGTCGAGGCCTTCTACGATCTTGCCGATCACCTTTACGCCGGCTATTTCACGAGCTTCGTCTCCATTAGGAGACGCTCCGCCGATGGCTCCGGTTGCGATCTTTAGCTTGAGATCGTCGATCTCGCGGCGCGTGCGTTTCAGCTCTTCCTGTAGCTTTTCGATCGCATTTGGAAGCTGATCACGCTGAGTTTTCAATACATCGAGTGAACGATCTATCAGGACCTCGTCCTCGCGAAAACGCGCAAAGGCATCAAACCCCGTGATTGCTCTGATGCGTCGAACGCCCGATGCGATAGCTTCGTCCGAAGTAATTTTAAAGCTGCCGATATCGCCCGTCGCTCGAACGTGCGTACCGCCGCAAAGCTCCATCGAGAACTTCCCGTCACCGACACGCAGCACGCGAACGTCTGATCCGTACTTCTCGCCAAACATCGCAACGGCACCCGACCGCATCGCGTCTTCAAGCGCCATCAGATTCGTCGTAACCGGTTCATTCTGAAGGATGTATCGATTCACAAGATCTTCGACTTCCTTTATCTCCGCATCCGTCATCGGCTGATAATGCGTGAAGTCGAACCGAAGATAGCTCGGCGCAACGACCGATCCGGCCTGCTTTACGTGGGTGCCGAGCACTTCCTTGAGCGCTGCGTGTACGAGATGCGTGGCCGTGTGATTACGTCGTGTCGCATCGCGTTTCTGCTCATCGACGACTGCGGCGACTGTATCCCCAACCTTCAGCGAACCCCTTTCTACACGCGATTTATGCAGGATCACGCCGGGAATCGGAGCGAAGGTGTCGAGAACTTTTATCGACGCAGGAACCCTGTCGCTATCGCTCCCGGTTCCGACAAGAACGCCGACATCGCCTACCTGTCCGCCTGATTCGGCGTAGAACGGAGTGTCGTTCAGAATGACTAGCCCTTCATCGCCTTCGTTCAGCACATCCACCTTCGCGTCGCCTTTCACCAGCGAAGCGACCTTTGCCTCATCAACCTTCGTCGCGTCGTACCCGTGAAACTTGTTCGCCCCAACCGCCTCGGCGATCTCGGCGTACATCGGATTGATCTCCGATTTCCGCTCGGTCTTGCCGATGCTTGATTGGTTCTGAAGCTCTTCCAGGGCGGTTTCAAAATTCTTGTCGAAACCATCCTCAGATATGCTCGTGCCCAGAAATTCTTCCAGCTTTACCCTTATTAGATCTTTGGGTGTTCCGAAGGTGTCATAGAGTTTCGCCAACTCACGATAGAAGGAGGTCACCTGATCGTTGCCCTTCGATGCAAGTTCAGCCACGCCCTGCTCGTATCGACTTCTCTCTTCAGGCGTGAAGTTCTCCACAACCTCGACAAACCTCGGGAGCGCTGCTGCTAACTTTTCCCGAAGTTGATCAGACTCTACAAATGACGGATCCAGCGCCTCTTTCCAGTCACCTGAATCAATTAAGGCAACAGGATCTGGTATTGCATCCGGGTCGATTTTTATAAGGACAGTAAGCATGAGCTTTTCGTCGTCTGATACTTTTGAAAATAGCTCGTTTAGCTTAACCAATCCGACAGTCACCGTATTTCCAAATCTGTCTTCCTCAAGCCGAACCATCTTTCCGATAAAACCACGCTGGGTTTCGAGTTCGGGATAGGCTCCGGAGAATTCATCGACGACTAGGTCGCAAACCTTATAGAAGAAGGGCTCAGTCAGCCCGAGGTGTTCGCGGCCGTGATAGATCGCGCGGCGCATTATCTTTCGCAGCACGTAGTTACGGCCTTCGTTACCGGGCAAGATGCCGTCGGTAATGGCAAACGCCGTCGACCGGGCATGGTCGGCGATAACACGGCATGCAAACTGTTTTGACTCATCAAGTCCGTCGTAAACACTCATTTCAAATAGATTCTATCGCACGCGCTTCGATTTGCGGTAAGATGTCGCGTCGAGTGTTTCGTTTCAGTTTGCGAGGCCAAAAGTGTTTCTGGTGAAACAAGATCATAGTTTAGCGGCGCTGTGCGGCTACCGGATCCTCCTTGCCGGCGGTCACGCCGGACGACGATATTCTCATACCGTATCAAAGATTGTCAAGAGTCTTATCTATGGTACGACCGATTCGTTCGCCCAATCTGGAGATCAGGTGTAAACCGACCCCGGCGAGCGATGTATAGATACCGAAGCGACTGAGGTCGGAGTAGGCGGCGAGGGCATAGGTTTCGCGGACAAAAGCGGAGACGAGCAGACAGCTCGATAAGAGCAGGAATGCCGATCCCACATATTGAACATATCTCCGCCAAGCAACGCCACGAGGTAGAAAGTAGACGCCGAGCGCAATGTGGATCAATGCCGAGAACAGAATGTAAATGTGCCGCGACCGCATCAGGACGCGCAAGGTTTGGTCGATCGCGTCCTTGTCGGGGAAATCGGCCCGCATATACTGGCCGGTAACAAGGAACACGACGAATAGAAGCAGTCCAAAGATCAGATGTAGGCGTGCCATCGCCGATTAGCTTACACCCTTTTCAGCATTCCAGTTTCCATGAAGTTTTCGGAGCACGAGGATCTGTCCGCCGTGATAAGCGGTGTGTGTGTTGATCAGGCCGATGATCTCGGCCCAGGTCGTGTCGCCTTTGTTAGGAACGAGTTCGTTGAGTTTTGATTCGTCTGCCGCTTCGACGAGCGAACGCCATTCGCTCATCACCGAATCGAAGCGGGCGATGTCCGACTGCCAATCTTCTTCGGTGTATTCGCCAGTGCTGAAAGTCTCGTCGTTTGATGAGACGTCGTACTCGTAGTCGATCCCTTTGAACCGCTGCAGATAGGCGTTGTTGTAGTAGGTCAGGTGCGAGAGCATTTCCCAGATGCAGTTGACGTTGTCCGCGGGCTTCCAGGCGGCTTGCTCGACGTTGATGCCGTCGATAGCGTTGCGGAGGGTGACGAACCATCCGTTGGTGTCGTAACAGGTTGCGAACTGGTCGAGCAAAAATTGTTTCATAGGTGCGTTAGTATAAACGCAAATGCACGGACTTGTTGGACAGCGACAACCGAGGAGGAGCCGAAAGCCCAAACCCTGTAAGCTTTAATTAAAGTAGGCTCCTATTTCAGCCCGGCGTTGTCCCGCGGGTTCTAGGGAACGACAGTCCCGATGAACAAACCCCTGCGGAGCGTAAAAACTTGTTGACACCTCTCCTGTTAAGCAGGATACTATCTTGGGCTCCCGCTCCAACCGGCTAGTTTCCACTCTTTGCGCAATCCCCCACGCGCTATTCAACCCAATGAAATCAATAGGTTTTTCAAGGGCATTGACCCTTGTCGTCTTTTCCGCCCTCGTCCTCCCACTTTTCCCAACCGCCACGGCAGCCCAAGCCCGCAAACGTCCTGGAGATCAACCCGATTTGAAAACCGTTCCGATCGCCGAGGCAAGTTCAAGTTCGTCAAGCCTTTTTATGTTCACCGGCGGCGGAGCATCGACCGGAAACGGCGATTTCGTCTCCGCTGACGGCAGCGGGCTTGATACTTACTACAGCTTCTTTGTCGAAGTTCCTGCTTCAAGCTCCGAACTCAACGTCGAGTTGTTTGACGCGGACGTAGGCGCAGGCGGGGCGGCCGAAGCTAATGCGCAGCGGGATCGCGCCCGCGGCGGATTCAATTCATCTGTGACTTATTCGCTTCTCGACCCCTCCGGCGTCGCACGGCCAGTAAACTTCAACACCGGAGACACAACTCTTCCGGCCGGCTCGGACAATTCCTGGCTTTCAATTTTCAGAGG
>DAIOWA010000127.1:0-7107 GCA_036758705.1 Pyrinomonadaceae bacterium
GCTGGTCGTTGCGGCGCTTGGCTTGAGCGGTATATTGACCACGCAAGAGGCATTTTCGGGATTTTCGCGTTCAGCGGTGATCACGATCATCGCGATCTTCGTGCTCAGCGAAGCTTTGCAGCGCACGGGCGTGACCGATCAGGTCGGCAACATCCTGCTGAGGATCGGCGGCAGGACCGAATTGCGACTGGTTGCGGTGGTGATGGCGGCCGGCGCATTCCTCTCGTTGTTTATGAACAACATTGCCGCGGCTGCGGTGCTGCTGCCCGCGGTTTCAGGTGCTGCAAAACGTGCTCACGTAAACACCTCGCGACTGTTGATGCCCCTGGCGTTTTCGACCATCCTGGGCGGGATGGCGACGCTTTTTACAACGTCGAACATCGTCCTCAATTCGATACTGCACGATAACCAGATCGAAGGATTCAGCGTTTACGATTTTCTTCCCGTGGGCGTTCCGCTCGTGATCACGGGCATTTTGTATATCGCATTTTTCGGCAGGCGATCCCTTCCGGGCGATTCGCCGCTTGACCGCACACTTGCACCTGAGGCGACGTCCAAGGGCGATCTGATAGAGGCATACAAGCTTGGCAAACGGCTCTTTCGTGCACGTGTGCCCACGGCTTCATTTCTTAATGGCAAGACACTGGCGGAATGCACGCTTCGCGAGGACTTTGACGTAAGCATCGTCGCCATCGAACGTCACGGCAACAAGATCCTCAACCCATCGCCGCAGACCAGGCTGAAGGTCGGCGATGTACTGGTGCTGGAGGGAAGCGAGGAAGATTTTCACCAGCGTGACGTCGAGCCGCTAATGGAGTATTTGCCGGAATCGGAGTGGCGTGAAAGCGATCTTGAATCGCGGGCAGTCGAGATAGTCGAAGCGATGATATCGCCTCGTTCCCGTCTGATAGGTAAAACGCTGCGTGAGGCCCATTTTCGCGATCGCTACGGGCTGTCTGTGCTTGCCATCTGGCGAGGTGACGAAGAGATGTTCACCTACCTCGCCGATATCGAATTAGCGTTTGGCGATGCCCTGCTGCTGCAAGGTTCGCGGGATAAGATCGCATTGGCAATAGACGACCCGGATCTGATCCTGCTCGTCTCCCGAGACGAAGCGGAGATAACTGTTCCGGGCAAGGGGCGAGCGGCGTTGCTTATCTTTGTGGCGACCATCTTGCTGGCCATTGCAATTCCTGACCTCACGGCGGCCATCGTGCTCGGCGGCGCGCTTGGAATGATGTTGACCGGCATCATTTCGACCGAGCAAGCGTATTCCTCGATCGGTTGGAAGAGCGTTTTCCTTGTCGCGGGTATGCTGCCGATGGGCATTGCCTTAACAAAGACGAACGCGGCGAGTCTGGCGGCGGTAAAGATCCTTGATGTCTTCGGCGGACATGGTTCGCTGGTCCTGGTTTCCGGAATGTTCATCGTCGCTGTCGTATTGACGCAGTTGATAAACGGCGCGGTCGCGGCGACTATCATCGGACCGATAGCGATCCAGATCGCGCATCAGGCCGGCGTAGATCCGAGGGCGATGGTGATGGGCGTCGCGATGGCCACGTCGATGGCCTTTATCACACCGCTTAGCCACGCGGTTAACGTGCTGGTTATGAGCCCCGGCGGCTACAGCTTTAAGGATTATTTGAAGGTCGGCCTGCCCCTGTCTTTGCTGCTCTTCGTCGTGGCGATCGCCTGTCTGGATATGTTCTGGCTGTGAACATGATCCTCGTAAGCGGCCTAAAAGGCGGCCTTGTACTGTCTAATTAGCCGATTCGCCAAATGGTGGGTCAGATCGATCTGATAGCGAATCCGGTTGAGATCTGGAACGGCTGATGCCCGCTCATTGCCGATAGCATTGTATATCGCCAACCCTAATAGATTCGTTACGTCTGATCTCGGTAAACTTTACACGAAAGAAGATATATAGCTTGTCGTTATTGTCACGAATCTCACCGCGATAGCCGTTCAAGCGGCCGCCGGAGAATTCTACAACGTCGTTACCCTTGAGAACTTTTCCGCCGGTTCCACCAACGACCGAGTAACGACTTCCGCTGACAGTGAAACCGAGGCCGGCCGGATCATATACCGAAGCTCCGTTGCGATAGGCAAGTTTTAAGCAGGAATATCTGGCATTTAGCGAACCGGATTTCGCCGCCGCCGCGTTCTTGTCGCCGGTGCTGGGTGCGCTGGGGGCTGCAACCGCTGTTTTCTGCACAGCGATCAGCGGAAGCTTTACGTTATTAACGAACGTCTCGATATCCTTTTGAAATTGCTCCCCGTTCGTTAGGGCTAGGAGCGCGATCACCTTGCCGTTTCCAGTGAACGTGGTCAGGAACGCCGCACCTTTGATCCCATCCTTTTCGAACGGTGCGATCCCAAGTTCGGCCTGCCAACCGTCCTTGTCGCCGCCCATGCCTCGGGTAATTTCTCCGGCGTTGAGCTCGTCAACCGCCATTGCTTTCCAAAGGACATCGAAATTCTTGGCGGAATCGCCAATACTTTCAGCCGATTTTGCTAACGTGATCGCGCAATAGTTTCCATTCGAGCCAGTTGTAAATGTGATCGAGTCAGCGCCTTTTTCCACGGCCCAGCCAGCCGGGGCGGTGTACGTGACGATGTCAAACTTCGTTTGTGCCGCCGAGTCGCTAACGAGAGCGAATCCGTACACGCAGAGAAGGAAGAGGAAAAGCGATTTTTTCATGACAGTCTGTGAGGATCGGACAGGGTTTGTGACCTATTCGTGGGAGCCGCGAACCAATGACAAAGCAGAATGGCAAAACTCTATCTAGAACTTTAGTTTGTCGGGCTCGGTCTTAAGTACGAGCTTGATCATAGCACCGGCGAGGGCCTGTGCGGTCTTGAGCGATTCCATATCCGAATTCTGTTTGGCCTGCACATAGGTCGCCAGCGGAAGAGCGCTGAAGCCGACGAGCATATCGTTGATCGTTGTCTTGTCTTTATTCGAGGCCTTCGCGAAATCAGGAACGCCGTCGATCGTCTGATTTACCGCCTCATAGATCGCTTTGACAGTTTCGTCGTTCGGCTCGGAATCGTTATAAACGGTCGACATCGCAACGATGAAAAAGGTCATTCCACTGGCGAAATTATTGCTCCAGCCTTTCGCGGCTGCTTCTTTTTTGTAGGCGGCGTTAATTACTTCGATGACCTGCTTAAGCTGTGCGCGTTCTTCCGGCGTTTCGAACAGGGTATTCGAGATCGTCACCGCCATGTTTACCGTCGGATCGGGACGATACCGGCCGTAGTATTTCGGAGTAGGCAGCACGTTATTGGCTGAAGCGGCGGCAGAGGCCGTTCGTGCCGGAGCGGTTCCTGCCGCCGTACCGCTGGGACTTGTCCCCTTTAGATATTGGGCACACTTGGGATCCGCCGACAAGGTTTTCGCCCGGCCAAATTGCCTTTCCATGGACTTACAGTACGAACTCGTCTGCATTATGTTCTGCATCGTGTTGTACATATTCTGCGTTGCCATCGCGTAGCCGAACGAACCGTAAACCTGGCCGTAGCCGGTCATATACGAACCACTCGACATCTGGTAAAAACCCTGGCCGTAAGAAACCGAGCACAGCACGAACGCCGCGAACGCGACCGCAAGCAATGGTGTTATTCTTCTCATTTCTTTCACCTGCTAGTTCAGCTTTCCAATGATCTGGCTGAGAGCGCTTTCAACAGCCGATCGAGCCGCATCGTCCGGAGTTCCTGACATCTTTTGTCTGGCGGGCTGTCGACCGAGAACTGTCCGGCCGTCTTTTTGATAGGCCGTGACAACGACCTCGACCTCGGAATCACCGGCCTTGGCCGCATCGGAATTTCCCGTCACTTTGCCGAACAGGCCGCCGATCTTCCCCGCCTTTGATTGCTTTGCCGAAACCACTTCAACGCCGATCACATAATCGAATCTTCCCGAAGCGATGTCGCTCGCCGATGCTGAACTCGCGGCGAAACCTCGTCCGTTTAACGAATTTGCAACGGTCTGCGTAAGAGCGTTTTGATTGACCTTGTCCATCCCGGCTCCCGAGATCGCGCTGATGCCGATCTGCTTTCTTCCCGGCACGGCGGCACCTGACACAGAACGCTGAGGCTTATCCTGTGCTCCGGCCATCGCCATCATTTCCGACATAGACGGCATCGCATAAAGATCGGACGAGTTGGCGACGAGACGATAATCGCTTCCGACATCGAAGAGGCTGGCGTTCAACGGCGACCGCGAGATCTCAAGCGTTTCCGTTCGCATGCTTGATGCCACATTTCCCTTGGCGTCAAACATCGTCATCGTTCCGTCGAGTAGGAACCCGAGCCTTGCCGTGCCGCTCCGCTTGGTGATGATGCGATCGCGGCAATCGGGGCGCGATGGACGCGATGGCGGCGTGTCGGGCAGATCGAGCGGGCAGCTGAAATCCGCCGAGAAGTCTGCATACCATCCATCCAGTTCCATCTTGGTGTTTTGAGGTCCGCTGCACGAATCAGCCGACGATACCATCGACTGGCTAACCTTCAGATGGCGAGCCGTCATTCCGAACATCTGCTTCCGCTCGCCGGTGTCCACCGCTGAATATGTGATCGTCACGGTTCCGCCCTTTCGGGTTGTCGTCGGAGCGGGCCTGTTAGGGGCTGCGGCTGCTGCCGGACTTTCATCACCAAACGGATCGGACGTGTAGAGCTTTTTCTTGTCGTTTACTTGCAGCGTCCGGCGAGCATCACATTGAGTGATGGTCGCGATGTTCGGCATCATATCTGCCATCTGTCCGGCATCGCCTGAGAGCGTGACCTTAGTTTCTCGACGCTCACGCGAGCCCTTGATCATTCGCGTCTGCTCAGACCCCTGGCCCGAAAACGAAACGCGCTGACGAATTGTCACGTCGGCAAATGTCACTGTCGAAAGGAATAGGATCGCAATAATGAGGGTTGCTAGTTTAGTTGCGTGCATATGAGTACTACTCCGGACCACTACGCGAGGAAACAGAGGATGTCGGCTCACGTTCAGTGAGAGTGACCTCAACGCCTTGTTTTCAGTATTCGCGCTTAACTAAAGTTGTGACGGCTAATCAGCACTGCTCAGATATTCGGGTATGTTCATATGGCTGTGCAGGACGCGCCACACGTCGATGTGATGTTCTTCTTCCGTATAAAAGATCAGGTATGGGAACTTTTTCATCGACCAGAATCTGATCTTCTCGAGACCGGTATTGAAGGAATATCTCGGGGATCCTAATGCGGGAAATTCGGAGATCAGGCGCGCGGTCCGGGCGAAGTCGATAGCGAAGTCCTCCGCGACCTTTGCACCAGCGTTATCCGGATAATAGTTAAATGCGTTGCCGAGGTCGTTTTCAGCGACGAGGCGAGGGATCACTCGTTTTGCCGTCATTTGCCTGACCTGGCACGCTTTCGAAGTTTCTCGAAGTACTCGTCGTCCCAAGCGTGCTCGCTCGGCGGTGATGCTGCCCCTTCTAGCAGGAGTGCGCGGATCCGCACACGATCCTTTTCTTTGCGCAACAGTTCCCGCACATATTCGCTGCTGCTGGTGTAATCACCGCCGGATACCTGGGAGTCGACAAAGCATCTCAACTCGTCGGGCAGTGATATGTTCATCGTGCTCATAGGTCGAAATTAGCACTTATGGCAAAGTTTGCCAACAAGTTTTAGTCTAGCCACGTCCTTTAGGGCGTGGTCGGGTGTTGCACAAAGGCTGAGGGCGTTGACGCCCTTCCACGGTACGCCCGTAAACGGGTTGGTGCAATTCGGACGATTCCCACCACGCCGTAAACAGCGTGGCTAAGCGAAGTCGACGAACGTCAGGCATTGCTTCCGATCCGGACCGACCGAACGGCAGTTTTTCCGATTCGATCCTTCTGCACTTCGAACCCGATTCCGGGGCCGTCGGGGGCGGTGATGGTGCCATCGGGGGAAACCTCGACGGCGGGTTCGATGATGTCTTCGTGCCAGTAGCGTTTGGAGGCGGAGACGTCGCCGGGCATGGTGTAGCCGGCGAGGGTTGAGATGGCGATGTTGTGAGCGCGGCCGATGCCGGATTCGAGCATACCGCCGCACCAAACGGGGATGTTGTTTTCTCGGCAGATCTGCTCGACGAGCTTCGATTGCGAATGACCGCCAACTCGGCCGTTCTTGAGATTGATGATCTTGCCCGATTTGAGTTCGATCGCTTTCCGGGCGTCTTCGGGAGACTTGATCGGTTCGTCGAGGCAGATCGGTGTCTTGATCTCCCGTTGCAGCTTTGCGTGGTCGATGATGTCGTCGTGCGGCAGCGGCTGTTCGAGCATCATCAGGTCAAACTCATCGAGCGACTTTAGCTTATCGATATCGGCGAGCGTGTATGCCGAGTTCGCGTCGCCCATCAGCAGGATGTCGGGGAAAACCTTGCGGACGCTCCTGATCACGTCGTAATCCCACGACGGAGAGATCTTGATCTTGATGCGTTGATATCCGGCATCGACCTCGGTCGTTATCTTTTCGATCAGTTGCTCGACCGAGTCCTGGATGCCGATCGAGACGCCGCATTCGATAATCTGATTGACGCCGCCGAGATGCTTCCACAGCGGCACGCCGAGTTTCTTTGCTTCAAGATCCCAGCAGGCAGTCTCGATACCGGACTTTGCCATCCGATGTCCGCGTGCCCACTTCATCAGGCCCCAGATGTCGGCGGCCGATTCGACCTTCTTACCCACGACCATCGGTGCGAGGATCTTCTCGGCCGTAACCCAGGCCGAATCCGTCCACTCGTCCGAGTAACCCGGCGATTCGCCGCAGGTTATCTCGCCCCAGCCTTCGGCACCGTCAAAATCTTCGACGCGGACAAGAATGATCCGGCGTTCGTAAGTACGGCCGAAGCTGGTCTCAAAAAAATGAACAAGCGGGAGTTTGATCTCTGTGAGTGTGATTGAGTTGATCTGCATTTTAGAAGTAAGTGTGACGCCTTTAGCGTTCCTGCGTAAGGCTAAGTCTACTATTATCCACGGGAACGGCTAAAGCCGTCACTCTTACTCACTCCACGATCTCAAATTGAATGAACTGCGTTGCGGTGCGGTATTTTCCTTTTGTGGTTGTGTCGGTGATATCGACCTGTAGGGCGTA
>DAIOWA010000128.1:0-7097 GCA_036758705.1 Pyrinomonadaceae bacterium
CCCACGCCGGATACATGAGCGCCGATCATTCATTCCTGATCGCCGACTCGTGTTCCGGCGTGAACTTCCTGATCATGGCGTTCTTGATGCTGTGCTTCGTGAAGTTGAGGAAAGCTCTAAGGACCGATGTTTCCTGGGCATTCATTCCCACCGTCCTGCTCGCGGCCTATGCCTCGACAATCATCGCAAACACGGTTCGCATCACAGTCGCGGTCCGCCTGCATCGGATGTCGCCGGAAATGATCTGGATCAATCCCGAACAGCTTCATCGGCTTGAAGGGATCTTTATTTACTTCGGATTCCTGCTGTTCCTTTACACGTTCGCGGAAAGTCTCGAAGACGACCGCCGAGACAATATCCGGCGGAGCTTGCTGCGGCAATCGCTCATCCCGCTTTCGATCTATTGGTTGACCACTCTCGGCATCCCGATCCTCAACGGAGCATACCGCCAGGGCGTCAGCTTCTGGGAACACTCAGCCTTCGTCCTGCTCACACCGACGATCCTAATACTCCCACTCGTCGCCGTCCGAGCGATAAGGCGTCGGCATCGTTCAGCGGCCGAGCAGCCGTATGCCTACTTAGGTTCACTTAGAAATTCGTAGAACGAATCGGTTGCCATTCGCCTGCTCCCAATCGATATCGGCACCGATCATCGACGCACGTGCTTTGATGTTCGCGATCCCTCGCCCTCGGCTCGTCACCGACTCGGGATCGAACACACTTCCGTTGTCGCGGATCTCCATCACGAATTCCCCGTCATTTTCATCAACGGCCATCTTGACAGAATCAGCAGTCGAGTGGCTCTTTATGTTGGTCAGAACCTCTTGAGCGATCCGGTAGATCTGGAGCTGAATGTTCATTGGGAATCCGATGCCTTCTTCCAGATTCTCCTTCGCGACGAAACTGTGCTTCTCGATCGCGCTCTTCAGAAGAAATTCAAGAGCCGCGACAAGACCGACGTTCTCGAGAACCGACGGGCTCAAGTCTTCGCAGATCCGCCTCACCTCGCCTGAGATGGCTTCTATCTCATCGCGAAAGCCTTCTATCTCCGGCTTTCTCGCGTCGCTCAACAGCATCAGGCTCCGCAGATCCGCAAGGGTCTGGTCGTGCAGATCGCGTGCGATCCGGCGGCGCTCACGTTCGGCCTCGTTCGCAAGATCGAGTTTGGCGGCGGCAAGTTCGCGGTTTCGCACCAGGACACGCCGGTTTTCAACAAACGCCCACACAAGGCCTAACAGAGCGATCACCAGCAGCACGCCGAGTGCCGTCGCCGTCCACGGGAACGGAGCCTTCGCTACCGAAAACCTGATCGTCAACGGCTCCGACGCCAGCAGGTCCCGATTGAAAGCGATCGCCTCGATCGTGTATTCGCCAGCCGCAAGCCCGGCAGTCGAATACTGAAACTCGTTCGACAATCGCCGGTCGATCTCCTCGCCCTTTGCATTGGTCAGGACGAATGCATACTGAAATTCCTCGGGAAACGTTCGACTGCTCTGCCCTGCCACCTCGACAAGCAAAGAGTTCTGCGGATACTCCAACGCTATTGTCGACGCCGCTTCCCTGAGATCGTGCGAACGCTGACTCGCGATGCGCGTAACGATAAGCTTTGGAGGAACCGTGCCACGCCGATAAGTGACAACACCGCGATTTGTAGCGACGAGGATCCCGTCATCGACTGGTAGGATCGAGAACGCCTTTTCCGATGGAAGGCCTTGCTCGAATCCGACGGTCGACACAAGCAATCCGAAACGCTCATCGTATCGAGCCTGGAGCAGTCCGCGCGTTGTCGTGGCAGCCCATATCTGCGTGCCGTCGACGAACACGTCGCGAACCTCTTCGGCGGCAATGATCTTCTCGACCTGCTGATCGCGGATCCGAAAAACTCCGTGCTGACCGGCTATCCACAATGTACCGTCAGCATCGCCATTTATCTTCCAGATCGTTCCGCTCTGCAGTTGATCCGGTCCGAACTCTTGCTTAACTGACCGGCCGTCGAAACTCAACAAGCCCCTCTCAGTAGTACCTATATACAGCTTCTCGCCCGCCGCACAGAGACTGCTTATGGATCGCTCTTGCGCCCGGACAATGTTCCCGCCCGCTCGAACCTGTACGAGTCCCGCACCGTTGACCGCGGCATACTTGTCGCCCTGAAAATCGGTAAAGTCCCAAGTCGCCGCTTCGGAGCCGCGCTCGATACTGCCCATAAACAACCTGCCTGAATGGTCCTCGTCGATCGCAAATATCGCACGATTTCCTTGCGACGCGTCGGGCATCCATTTGTCATCCACCTTCCGAAAGAGCCCACGGTTCGACCCCGCATAGATGGTCCCATCGGCTGATTTGAACAGCGTGCGAATAAAATTCGCGTTCGCTGAATCCGAAACCGTCTCCTGCGAGGCTCCCAACCGATCAAACCGGCTCACGCCTCGATTGGTCCCGATCCACAGGACGCCCTCACGATCGGTGAAGAAGGTGTAGACCGTATTCGAACGAAGCCCGCCGGACGTGTTCTCGAACGTGTAGGCTTTTTTTACTTTCGATCCAATAACGTGAAACACGCCGAATCTTTCCGTACCGACCCAAAGTCCGCTGTCGTTACTTTCGAGCGCCAGCACGCGTGCGGTGGAAACGGAAATTCGCGAAAATCCGGAGCCGGCTTCTTCGTAAAGTCCGCTGAGTCCGGTAGGAGCATCTGCTCCGAGCGAGAGATCTCCCGCCGTATCGATCGCAACTGAATTCACGAACAGCGGCATCCGCGGCCTTGAAAGTTCGACCGCACGGCCACCGCGGATGACGAGTATGCCTCTGCCCGATGTCGATGCGAGAAGTTCGCCATCGGTTTTGACCAGGCCCGTGACGGCAAGTGGCGAGCCTTCGGACGATCGAATTGGTGTCGTAAGGAGATTCTCGGCAGATCGGTTTCCGTTACCGTCATCCTTTACCCGCACAACCATTCCGGTATCGGTTCCGAGAACGTTTCCTTCACCGAGCAGCATCGCCGTTACTCCAATCCCTTTCGTGCCGTCGATAAGGCGAAAACCATTCTCGCCGTAGACGAATGCTCCAGTCTGCGTTCCGATCCACAGTTCACCCGACGACGCCGTGTTCAATGTCAGGACACGGTTTGGGCCGGATCCGTCGGGCGAGAAATTCTGTATCCGCCGTCCGTCAAACCGGGCGAGTCCGTTGTCAGTGCCGAACCACATCACGCCATCCGGCGTTTGGACGATCGCGCGGACACTATCCGACGGCAGGCCGTTAAAAACGGTAACCGAACCCCATTGATGGAAATTTTGAGCACCCGGCAAGGGCGTTGGCGAAGGTGCTCGCGGAGGTGTCGGTGTTGGAGTTACACTCGGCGACGCATCCGGTGAGGGCGAACCGGATGGTTCGGGTTGTTGAGCTAGATAGGTCGAGAGCGCGAACAGGATCAACAAGGACAATACCGACAGCTTCAAAAATGTCTTTGATCCGATCGGTTTCTGCATTCGGTTTTATTTTGGTGTCTGGCGAAATTTCTTCCGGTCGCGGTCAAGCCAATCCGTCAGCTCCGTTTCGGCTTTCTCAAGTTCGTCGTTATTGATCAACCCTCGGCGGATCGCTTCGAAGAACGCCCGAGTACGCGGGTTAAATGCGAGCTTGTCGTATTCCTCAGCGTCCGTTCCAGCCGAATGCGCCGGGAATAACTTCTCGTACAGCGTCGCCAGGCGACTCTCCACACCTCGCAAACTCAGACTACATTTCCGCGAGATCGCCCAATTCGACAAACCGAGTGCCAGAAACCGCAAAGCCTCCGTCTCGAACTCAGTAAGCAGCGGCCGCTGAAATGAATCCTTGAAGGCCGGATCGATCATATCCGCGCCGTCCTCAAGCACTGCCGAAATGAATCTCAAAAATCTCTCTTCCGGATTGTTCTTATGAATGAAGCCGTAGGTCGGCTGCGGATCGGTCGCTCGGACCATTTTTCGGATCTCGTTTATGTATATCTCGTGCGGAAACTGGGTCCAGAAAATGATCCGCGCATCCGGCACCTCGCGCCAGATCGCACGAGCCGCTTTCACGCCGGACAGCTTCGGCATCTGGATATCGAAGATCGAAAGGCTCGGGCGATGCTCGATCGCAATCGATACGGCCGCCTCGCCATCCGTCACCTCCATCAGCGGCAAATGCGAACCGAAATTCTCGCTCAGCAGATTCGCGAGATATCGGCGTTGAGCCTCGTTGTCTTCGGCAATTAATATCGACACAAAATTCCGAACGGATTATAACAGCATTCCGCCATCATCAGATCGTAGCCCGAACCAGCCGAACACGAAAGCGTCCCATCGCCACGCCACGGTTGTGGATATCCACACCTTTTCGACCGTGCCACAACTCTATTTCGCGAACGCAATTGGGGCTTAAATGATTCCAGTTTGCCGTTCTGACTCGAAACTCGAAACTGCTAACTCGAAACTGGTGCAAAAACTATTTCTTAACGTTTCGCCTGTAGTTCGCCGGGGAGGATAAATCAAATGAACATCTTTCAACTCTCGATCAGTACATTCGTTTTCGCCGTTACTTTGTTGCTCGGCACCACAGCCGTCATCGCTTCCAGGTTTGTGGTTACGACCGTTGTAAGTTTATACAAGCCAGCGGCGGTTCCCGAGAGCGTTGCCGCGCCGACAGCTCAACCCGAAAGGGTAGTCGACCTGCCGGATCTCCGAAATGATTCGCCTTCCGCACCGGATGATTTCGACCCGACCGGCTCCTATTATCTGGCCAACGAGAAGGTTCCGGCGGCGTTTGCGGACATTGAATATATCGATATCACAACACGCGAGTACGGTGACGAAAACGGAACCTACTTCAGCCGCCCTATCGTTCCGACCGGATCACTTCGGACACAGAAAAGATTTGAATTCAGCAAAATATCATTCGGCAATCGCGAGATCTCATTCGAGACGGATCTTCACGACGGAATAAGCTATCAATTTGTCGGCACTTTTCCGGTCGCAACCGAATACGTCACATGCGAAGGATGCGAATATCCGGCGGATCTTAAGGGGCGATTGAAAAAATTGAAGAACGGAAAAGTGATCGCGGAGGTAGATGCAAAATTCTACATCGCAGGCTGCTAGGCAACACATCGACGATGCAGTTGCGTCAATCGCTTCGCCCGTATGTCTCCGTCATTTCTCGTAGGCGTTCAATGACCTCGGGCGTGATCGAACCATCGGTGTATCGCCAGAACCAGTTGCCCGCGGTCGACGCCGGCAGATTCATCCGCCCTTCTGTCCCGATCCCGAGCAGGTCCTGCAGCGGCGTGATCGCCGTATGCGCGACGGAGGCCCATATCGCCCGGATCATATCCCAATGAATTTCACTGCCGTCCGTGTTGAGATACTTCAAACAAAAATCGTGCTCGTGCGTGATCGCCTCAGCATCCCGCGTCGAGCCTTTTCCCGCTTGCGATCGCCACCATCCAACTGTTGTGTCGTTGTCATGAGTACCTGTATATGCGACACAGTTTTCGATATAGTTGTGCGGCAAGTCGTGATTCTTCGCGTCGCCGCCGAAAGCGAATTGAAGTATCCGCATTCCGGGAAAACCGAATCCGTCACGCAGTTCTTCGACATCCGGAGTGATCACTCCAAGATCTTCAGCGATCACCGGCAGTTCGCCGAGTGATCGTTTTAGTGCGAGAAAAAGTTCCTTTCCGGGAACCTCGACCCATCGGCCATTCTCTGCCGTTTCGTCAGCACCAGGAACTTCCCACGCGGCCGCAAATCCGCGAAAATGATCGACCCGCACAATATCTACTGTTCGAAGAGCGGCCGCAACACGGGCGATCCACCAGCTAAATCCGTCGGCCCGCATCGCGTCCCAATCATAGATAGGATTTCCCCAAAGCTGGCCCGTCTTCGAGAAATAATCGGGCGGCACGCCGGAAACAACCTTCGGCGTGCCATCCGCGTTGAGTTTGAATTTCGACTGATTACACCAAACGTCGGACGAATCGAGGGCGACGAAGATCGGGATATCGCCGACGATCTTGACGCCGTTTGCGTTAGCATACGACTTCAATTCCGACCACTGAGAAAAGAATACGAACTGGTAAAATTTCTCCGCCTGGATCTGCTCGAAAAGCCGCTCTCGTTCCCGAGCTAAAGCTTCACGATCACGCCGTTTCAACGCATCCGGCCACTCGTACCACGGCTTCTGATCCTGGCTCACCTTGATCGCGCGATAGGCCGCGTAATCCTCTAGCCACCAGCCGTTCTCTTGATTAAAAGCTTCAAACTTTCCGCGAAGGTCAACGCTCGTTGCTTGATGAAAAGCTCGATAGGCCGCCGGCAGGATCTTGCTCTTCCAATCGTAAACTCCGCCAAAATCAACCTTATGAGCATCGAAGGCGGGCCTGTCATCAAGCACCGCGGCTTCCAGCAGTTCATCTTCAACAAGCTTCTCCGGCGATATCAACAGCGTGTTTCCCGCAAACGCCGAAAAACACTGATATGGCGAATCGCCATACCCAGTCGGCCCAAGTGGAAGTATCTGCCAATATGTCTGCCTCGCCTCCGCAAGCAGATCGACAAACTCATACGCCTGGCTACCCAGGTCGCCGATCCCAAACTCGCCCGGCAACGAAGTCGGATGAAGCAAAACTCCGGATGCTCTTGGAAAATTCATAAAGAAAAGTAGATCCGCATGAGTCTGCTGTCGGCGGCGAGTCCAGATGGATCCATTCAGATTGTAATACAAGATCAGATTTCGTCCGCGAGTGTCGACGCAGCCAAGGGTTAATGCTGCATTTGCACCGTGAATTGCTGAACGTTCGAGGCCTTATTGTCGGGCCTGACCGAACAGTATTTTTTTCGACAATTATTTGAACGCGAACCTTATCTCAGGCGTACTCCATTCATAGTCAAAGATTTTTGATGTGGCTTGTTAACACTTTGCCATTTGCTTGCGTCTATATACCGGAAGACGAAAATCTTCTCTCCTCGATCAGATCGTAGATGCCCGATAACGAATTAACAGGTGATCTGTTTCTGCTTTCGGCGGAAGCAAGCGTTCGTTTTACGACTGCGGACGCTAAGCCGGAGGTTCTGCTG
>DAIOWA010000129.1:0-7088 GCA_036758705.1 Pyrinomonadaceae bacterium
CCTGTTGATTCGGCCGAAATGTCGTATAGGCCGGGGGCGAGGAAAGGAATCGTAAAATTTCCCGAATCACCTGTCTGGGCGGTAGCCGCAATATTTGTTGCCCTATTTGTAGCTGTGACCTTGACGTTCGGGACCGGCTGCCCGTTAGGATCGGTGACCGTACCGGTCGCGGTCGCCGTGTAGGTTTGTGCTGAGGCGACGCCAGTCAAAAGGAGGATGAAAAGAACTAACTCACAACGCAAATGTTTCACGATGGTACGCATAAAGTTGCTCCTGTCTATTCAATTGTCGATTCGAACCCCTGGAAGTTGATGGAGATTTGTAACACAAAGAAAACACAAAAGCAACTTATTGAAAAATAAGTTCGAATAACGATTCTTTATACAAAGAACCGAAATAAACGATCGATACACTGAAGCGAATTCGAACTGTTAGCTGGCGAGAAATCGCCGGTGATAGTTGATCTGGCCAAGGTGATAATTCAGGTGAGTAGCAAGATGCGTAACGAAATAACCGGTCGTCATGGGCTGGCCAAATACCTCGATGGGATACGGCTTGTCGAGGTCGGACTCGGTAAGTCCGGCAAGGGTTGAGAGTACGACGTGACGGGTTGCGTCGATATCCGCGAGAATGGCATCTTTCGAAATGTTTTTGTTAGTAAACTCGGAGTCGCGGTCACGAATATAACCGGTTTCGCCAAGAACTGTACCGAAAAAATGCTTGAGATTTCCGATGAGATGAAGACAGAGATTACCTCCCGAATTAGTTATCAGCCCTGAAGTTTTCCAAAGATCTGATTCGTCCGAATATTGTTGTATCTCGGTTCTTAGCTTATCCAGATCTCGTTCGTAGAGCTCAATAAGTACTTTCCTCAGCATAAACCTCTTTATTTCGTCACCATGAAATCGAGCATTCGGGCGATCGTGTCCTTCATCTCGCGGCGGTCTACGACCATATCGACCATTCCGTGTTCGAGCAGAAACTCGCTGCGCTGAAATCCTTTCGGAAGTTTTTGGCGGATGGTCTGTTCGATCACGCGAGGACCGGCGAACCCGATCAGAGCCTTAGGCTCCGCAAGGATGACGTCGCCGAGCATCGCAAAGCTCGCGGTGACGCCGCCGGTCGTCGGATCGGTGAGCACCGAGATAAACGGCAATTTCGCTTCGTGGAGCATCGCGAGAGCAGCCGAGATCTTGCCCATCTGCATCAGCGACAGCGTACCCTCCTGCATCCGAGCTCCGCCGGACGCCGAGAAGACGATCACCGCACCTTTGTTCTCAAGACCACGCTCGATCAGACGAGTGATCTTTTCACCAACAGCCGAACCCATCGAACCGCCGATGAACGACATATCCATCGCACCGGCGTATACCAAATGCCCGCCGACCTTGCCGCCGCCCGAAACGATCGCCTCGGGCAATCCAGACGACTTTTTCGCCTGCTCGATGCGTTCCTTGTAAGGTTTTGTATCGACGAACTCCAGCGGATCGGCCGACATTACTTCTTCGTCGAGCCGCTCGTACTCACCGTCGTCGAAAAGGTCGGCGAGGCGATCGCGTGCGGGGAAACGGAAATGGTAATTGCAGTGCGTGCAAACCTGATGTGATTCGATCAGCTCACGCTTGTACAGCGGATTCTCGCAGTCAGGGCACTTAACAAAAATGCCCGACGTGTTGACGTTCCGCTCTTCGTCGTCGGAAGGCGTATCAATTTTGGGCTTGTCGCGTTTGAACCAGGCCATAAATTCGTACGACAGGCTTTCCTGCCTGTCGCGTATCGAATAGGTGCTCCTATTTACAAGAAATTAAGACTAGCACACGTAAGACCTAATCAAGAACGGCAAGCATCTCGTTATGGATCTTCCCATTGCTCGCACAGATCGGAGGCCGATAAATACTGAACGGACCGCCGTTGTAATCGGTCACCCAGCCGCCCGCTTCTTCGATAAGGAGCCGTCCCGCGGCCATGTCCCATGGGTTCAAGCCTTCTTCCCAAAACCCATCGAATCTGCCGCACGCGACATACGCCATATCGATCGCCGCCGAACCGTCACGGCGGATCCCTCGTGACTTCATCAGAAACGCTGTTAGATGCCGTGCGAAATCATCCTTGCGTTTGAAGTCGTACGGAAAGCCCGTGCAGATGAGCGAGGCGTCTAAGCTTTCGGTCTTCGAGACCCGGATCGGCTTGCCGTTAAGCGTTGCCCCTTGCCCTTTCTCAGCCGCAAACAACTCATTCCGAGTGGGGTCGTATGTCACGCCAATAACAACCTCACCTTTATGTTCGAGCGCGATCGTCACTGCGAAACACGGATAACCGTGAGCATAATTCGTCGTCCCGTCGAGCGGGTCGATGATCCATTTCCACTCCGCCCCGCCGTCGATGACAACCGCATTCCCCGCCTCTTCCGCCAATATCGCATGCTTCGGGTGATGCGATTTTATCCGCTCGATGATCAGCGCCTCCGACGCCAGATCAGCCTCAGTGACGAGGTTGATATCACCTTTCATCGTGACCGTCGTTATACGGCCGAATTTCTCAAGCAATAAATGCCCAACTTCACGGGCAGTTTCGATAGCAAAATTCAACATTGACTCGAATCTACCAAATTTCGATAGCCGCAAAAATGCGCAAAAGGTTCAAAAAAACATTTTTCGATCCTTTTGCGCCTTTTCGCGGCTATCCATTTACTTCATTATTGCGAATATCTCGGTCTGGTGCGGTGCGGTGATGATCGCGTCGGTGCCGGTGAGATAGACGTCGATCTCCGATCGCACTCCGAATTTGCCCGCGAGATAAATTCCCGGTTCGATAGAGAAGGCCGTTCTAGGTATCAGCCGTCGCGAATCGCGGGTTTCAAGATTATCGATATTCGCTCCGTTTCCGTGACCTTCTTCACCGATGGAATGGCCCGTCCGATGGAGGAATTCGTCAGCATAACCGGCTTTCGAGATCACGCCGCGAGAAACGTCGTCGGCTTGCGCTCCGGTGATCGGTTTGCCGGATTTAAATGCATCGCGAATCGCTTTAAGGGCCGATTGTTGAGCGTCGAAAACGATGTTCCAGACCTTCACATACTCTTGCGGAACCGTCTCGCCGACGTATCCCATCCACGTCAGATCGGCAGCCGGAGCTTTAGGTTTTTTCACCTTTGTGACGGTGTCGATCAATACAAGATCACCGCGCTTGATCGGTGCTCCCTGGTCTTTTCGAGGAAAGTAATGCGGAGACGCGGCGTTTGCGTTCACGGCGACGATCATCGGCGAGGGGTTCATGCCTTCCTCGTCGTACCGCTTCATCATAAACTGCTGAACGTCGTTCTCGGTCGTCGGGATGTTTGCGTTGATGCGGCGTTTGATCTCACCGAACGTCTCGACAATGACCTTCTGCATCTTCGTCGCCGCTTCGGTGTGCATCTGAAGCTGCTCGTCAGTCCAGACAGCCTCAAACTGCTGGACAAGGTCTGCGCTCGTTTCGATGTTGATGCCGAGGCTCCTGACCATCTCGACCGTGCCGGCATCGACCCGCGAGATATACGGAACGTCGTTGTTTGGCGAATACTCCATCACGATCCGCTTGCCTTTGCCGCCGACCGCCGCTCCAACCTGGCTTTTCAACAGCGACCATTCGCGATAGATAAGCTTCTTACCCGGCAATGAGTCGAGCTGATCCGGCTCGATCGCGTGGACGACTTTCACCGGTTCGCCATTCGCAGGCACGTAATAAAACCAGCGCCGCGAACCGCCGAGCCGCTCAGTCTTCAATATCCGCGGTATCAAAATGTCGCTGCCGCGGAAATCGTAGAACAACCAACCATCTACGCCTTGCTGCTTGAGCGCGGCCTGGATCTCTGAGATACGTTTTTCCTGGTCGGTCTGCGAAAGGGCGCTAGCCGGAACAAGCAGGAGAGCGGTGACGAATAGAATCTGAACAAGGGCGATCCGTGAAGGCATGATTTTCATTTTTTCTACAGTTATCAGTTTCGAGTTATCAGTTTCGAGTCTTTTGACTGGCTACTCGAAACTCATAACTCGAAACTGGCGCTAAATTCAGTTCGCGAAGAACCGATTGGCGACTCGAAGAAACTCCTGAACCTGCTTGTCCCAATATTTCCATTCGTGTGCACCCGGCAGTTGGCGATATTCGTGCGGCACTTTCTTTTCGATCAGAAGGCTCACGAAGTCACGATTGTTCTGGAAAAGAAAATCTTCGGTCCCGCAGTCAAGATAGATAAATGGGATCGTCTTGGTTTTCTCGGGTGTCGTCGACCGAATGATCGCAAACAGGTCGTTTGCTTTTCGAGTATCGGATCCCGCGGGACCGAAGATACCGTCGATGGTCTTGCCGATCGCGCCCGGGAAGGACTTTTCAGTTATGTCCGCCGCTCCCAACGCGCCACTAAACGATCCAGCAAGTACAAACTTATCCGGATATTTTAATCCAAACTTCAACGCCCCGAAACCGCCCATTGAGAGTCCCGCTATCGCACGCTGATCACGGCCGGTATTCGTTCGAAACTTCTTATCAACCTCCGGGATCAACTCCTGAATGATGTAGCTTTCCCACTTATCGCTCGCTTTTGAAACGCTGTCGGTATACCATCCGTCGCCTCCTTCGGGCGTAACGTAAATTGCCATCGGGAACGACGCGTAGTCCTTCAGCTTTGTTAGGTCTGTCCAGTTGTTGAAGTGGCCTGTGAGTCCATGCAGAAGGTAGATCACAGGATATCGGTGATTGGATTCCGACGCCGTTTCGTAACCCACGGGTAAGATCACACGGTAGGGCATTGCCCGGGACATCAACTTGCTTTCAAGCTTTTCCTCTCGTACCTCGACCGTTAGGCCAGTAATCTTAACGTGCGGCGGAAGTTGGGTCTTGGTTACAGTCGTGAGACTGTCCTGAGCAAACAGCGATATCGCTGCACCCAACACGAGCATTGATCCTAAGAATAACTTCCTCAAGAGCCCTCCCTACCTATCCAAATATCTTTCCAAACCAGCCGCCTGTTCCTTCTTCCTTCGTCGCGACCTGAGCGAGTTCGCCCGCGTCGAGCCACACGCCCGTGCATTTGTTGCAGACGTCGATCGTGATCCCTTCGTAAGTGGTTTCGTAGAGCGTCCCGTCGCAACGCGGACATTGCATATCGGCACTCTTACTCTCGCCGCCCGAGATCTGCGCCTTCATCTTTTCGAGAAGTTCTTTCTCTTTCCGGTGAAAATACTCGTTCTCAAGTGCACGCCCGCGCTCGTCTAGTTCAATTGGCATTAATGGTGTTGTCTCCTTAAAGGCAGAACCACCTGCATTAGCGGGTGGCCCCAAATGTGATTTGAAATGATTATAACTAACCATCAACCCGGTCGCTAACGCTTCCGGTTCTGACAGCTACGCTTCAGTTTTATGAACAGATCGCATTCGATGTCGGGCTTTCTTCGAACGACGGATCGTCGGTTTGCGTTTGAGGCTTTCGCCGGCCCAGTCGGATACTTGTTTGAACGGATGCCATTCAAAATTCTCGAGCGGCAGCACCTCGCTCGACGAATCGCGGAGACGCAGCGTGCTGAATGCTACGAAGAATATAGCGAAATTAAATATCGCCCCGACCGTTATCACGAGCCAGCCCGGTGCGAGGCCGACAGTGGCACGGGCAGCAAATATCTCCCAAAAACGTGAAAGGTCCTGCGGAGTTTGCGTCGGTATCGGCGACGGATGAATGTAGATCTTCAACGCCCACGACAACGCGAGCAGTACAAATATCCAAAGGTAGTTTGCCCGCAGACGCCGTCCGACCGCTTCCCACACGCTGATCGTAAAGTGCGGCGACATAAGGTCCGCCGAAATGTGATCGGCCCATTCCTTGTCCGGCGGGATCACACGGTGCGACAGCATCGGGGCAAAATAACCTGTCTCCAGAACGCGCACGCGATTGGCCCAGACTTCGTAATACCGATATCGTCGAGCTTCCATAAACAGGAAGATCGAAACCAGGATCGAGTTGATCGGGATCGCAAAATGCGGATTGTCGGGCGAGCTGAAAACGAACGACAGCGTTGCACCGGCCGTGATCACCGCCCAATTCGTCGTCGCGTCGAGCCGGTTGCGCCAGACGTTCGACCGAGATACCTCACCGCGGTAAAAATGCACCATCGCGGTATTAAATTCCGCGGGCTGCAGTTTTTGCGCGATCGTTACCGGGGTCGATTGGGTCTTCTGATTACGTCTGCGAACCTCGTCGGCGAATGCTTTGAAGGCATCAGGGACGTTGGTAGTATGTATGTCTTCGGCAGTGCGTGCGCCCAGCCGAACATGGTCGCTCATATAGCGTAAAGAGAGAGGCGAAAAGGAACGGCAGCACCGACGCCGTCAACCTCTAGTTTACACCGATTCCGGCGGCACGCAAGAAAAATGGAGCATATGCAGAAGCCCGGACGTTGGTAAGGGCATAACTCACAACTGGACGATTGCAAGAAGGTTTGATGAGCACAGTATTTAGATCCGATGAACACTTTATGACCCTAGCCCTGGCCGAGGCGGAATCTGCCCGGGATCTGAACGAAGTGCCGATCGGAGCGGTCATCGTTGATGAGAACGGCGAGATCCTGGCCGCCGCCTCGAACCGCACGATCACCGACAGCGACCCGACCGCACACGCCGAGGTCCTCGCACTCCGCATGGCAGCCCAAAAGCTCGGCAATTATCGACTCACTGGCTGCACGCTCTACACGACCATCGAGCCATGCGTGATGTGTGCCGGAGCCTTGGTCAATGCCCGCATCAGCCGTCTCGTCTTTGGAGCCCACGACGAAAGGTTCGGGGGTGTAGAGACGAAGTTCAGACTATGCGATAGCGAGGATCTAAATCATCGAATGGAGATCGTCTCAAGAGTTCTGGCCGATGAGTCCAGATCACTGATGCAGGCCTTCTTCCGCGGAAGGAGAAAACAGTCCGCAGGAACTTGATATTTCCCATTGCAAACCCGTAATATTGGAAGTTCGCATGCGGAGAGGTGCGAGAGTGGTTGAATCGGGCAGTCTCGAAAATTGCTGTCCCCTAACGGGTACCGTGGGTTCGAATCCCACCCTCTCCGCCAT
>DAIOWA010000130.1:0-7012 GCA_036758705.1 Pyrinomonadaceae bacterium
CCGCTGGCTTGGTCGATGGCGCAGTTTATCCGACTGGCAACGAACCTGAAGGTTCGCCGAAATCTCGATACGCCCCAGGTCGTGTATGAGCGTTACAAGAACCGCACTCCGGGACGTGCGGGTAAAACCCGGCGCGAAGGTGTTTTAACAGGTCGGTGATATCGCGAAGCTCACCTCAACCGACAACGTCGGAAAAGTGATCTTCAATCTTGCGATTCCGGATGCCGCGGCCTCTAGAGAGAGTGCACGAGGCTCGGGTATCGAAAGCCGCACTGACATGAGTTTTATTCGAAATTGGTGACCAGGACGACGTCAAAGGCGTAGCTTCCGCGCGCGACGGCGAGCTTTCCGTCGCGGGACCAATCGAAGGTGTAGATGTAGCTGTCGTTGAAGGACGTGACCTTTTGGGGCGGACTGCCGTCCAGCGGCTGGCGCCAGATATTGGAGACACCGTCGCGGTCATCGATGTAGGCGTAGGCGCGGCCGTCCGAGGTCCAACGCAGGACTACCTGACTGTTGTGACGAATCGCGGATCTCGGAACGGGAGGGAGTTCGATCTGCTTGCCGGTTGTCAGTTCAAGATACGCTTGCCGCAGCTGCTCCGGCTTGGAGCGATCGTCCCAGTAGCTAAATATTATTCTTTTACCGTCCGCCGAGAATGCGGGCAGGTATGTGAAGGCATCATTCAGGTTCGACTGCTTACCGTCGTTCAGGTCGATCTTCCAAATGCCGCGTTTGGCGGACGACTGGAAGACGACGAATGGCTCGGTCGGCGACGCGATAGGTGCCCACTCGCCGGGGCCGTCGGTTATTTGGACCTGTTCTCCGCCGTCGATGCTCATCTTGTAAAGATGTGGAACGCCGCTCCTGAGGCTCGCGAAAACGATGGTTTGGCCGTCGTAGCTCACTGCAGGGTTCGCATCGATACTCGGATCGGTGGTCAGCCGCTTTCGCCCCGAGCCGTCTGAGTTCATGATCCAGATATCATCGTTGCCGCTCTCTTGCGAGACATAAACTACCCTCCCGTCCGGCGTCCAGGTCACGTTCATGCCTTCGTAGCGGCCCGAGGTAAGTCGCTTCCAATCGGTGTCGGCCGTTTCAGCTCCAACGTAGATATTGCTTTGAAAATCGCCCTGAGTGGTTACGAGCGAGCGCGCATCGGCCGTCAGGCTGAGGCCGTTATATCCGTTGAGATCGTTCGACAGACGTGTCGCTTCACCGGTGGACGAGTTCAGTCGCCAAAGCTGATTGGGCATTTGCAGCTGTTCGGATGCGGTGAGGATAAGGTCGCGGCCGTTTGAATGCCATCCGAGAGCTCCAACGCCAAGAAACTTTCGATCGGAGAGTATCTGGACCTCACCGCCCTCCGAGGGGATCTTCGCAAGTCGGACGAAACTTTGTCCCTGTTCGCCGACGCCGCCGAGAGCGAAGGCGATCCACTTTCCATCCGGCGACCATACGGGTCCGCCAAACCATCCCTTTTCTACGGGACCGATCTTCGAAACAATTCGTTCGCCGGATCCGTCCGTCCTTGCCGCCACAAGATGTCCCTCGTTTGCGGTCGCGAGGCTTCGGACGACGACGATCTCCCGGTCGTCCGGCGACACCGACATCAAGGGCATCACGTCGTTGACTACCCGATTTGCGGTACCGGCCAGAACGGGGATCCGATAGATTTCGCCTACGTGCACCTTGTCCCAAATATTGTAAAAGACGTAGTTTCCATCGGACGTGAATGCGAGCCCCTGAAAGTTCACATCGGCCGGCGGAACGATCTGAACCTCACTGCCCGAGGCAACCTGTTTCACCCAAAGCGACTGCTTTCCACCGTCGTTAATGACGTAAACGACGTACTTGCCGTCGGGGGAGATAGCTGCGTCCATGGCCTTGCCCGTGGACGTGAACCGCGTGACGTTCATCGTCGCTTTCGCCGGCAGCGTCGCGGCCGGAATCATTGAAAGGTACAGCGCGATCCCCGTCACGATCACCGCGGCAGCTACACCGGCGATGACCGCGTATGCCATGTAGCTGCGCGGTTCCGCCGAGGGCTTTTCGATGTTGGAACGATCGACGCCGTTCGTCTGGGGCGGATGCGAATGGAACAGGTCGGTCGGCGCCGGCTCGATGACCTCCCGGACGGCCGCGACGAAACGGTATCCCTGTTTCGGAATGGTCTGAATGTATTGATGATCCGACGGGCCTTCGCCAAGCGCCTTGCGCAGCACTGAAATATTGCGTGCGAGGCTTCCTTCTTCGACAAAAGTGTCGGGCCATATCTCCCGAAGGAGTTCGTCTTTTTCGACTATGCGTCCGCTATTCTCGACGAGCAAAGCAAGGGTCTCAAACGCCTTATGCGTTAAGGACACAACCTCGCGGTTCCTCGTTAGAAGGCGCCGGGAGTTATCGAGCCGAAACTCGCCGAATTCAAATATCTGTGCCGAAGCGACCTCAAACATGAAAGCTAAGGATAATATTTTGATGCTACCTAAATAAACGCCGTTCGACCGACCCTAAGAACATGTTTCTTAACGACTGGCGGCAGCTCTTTGTTCATTAACGCGTAAATAAAGGCGAAAAGATTTGTTGTAAGAAGATGTAAGAACTTTTCAGGGCCCATTTCCGGGTTTGAAAGGACATAGGAGGCCGGTCGCGGCTAATCTCCGAAGTGTAGCGGACATTCCGCGGATCATAATTATAGGAGATTCATAACAATGCGATCATTCATTCTTTTCGGGTTTTTAGCTATAGCTGTTGGTTTCGGCGCGACTGAAGTTTCCGCCCAAGGGCAGGTTCTGCGTGCCGATATTCCGTTCCAATTCACTGTCGGGAAGAAAACACTCCCCGCCGGCTTATACAAGATAACGCTTCCGGCAACTGGCGATGCTTCGAAGCTGATCTTCAGAAGCGTCGATGGAGAGTCATTCAGTATGGCGATGACGCACGGCGTAAGTTCGGCAAAGGCGGAGGTCTTGAACGGACTTGTCTTTCTAAAGTCGGGTGACAAACGAGTTCTCTATCGAGTGTTCGACGGCCGCGAGATCGGGCATGAGATCGTGAGCACGAAACGCCTCGCTCGGTCCAAGATCGCAAAGCAAACCGTGGCTTTGAAGCCACGCCGCGTATAAGGTTAAGCCAGAACACGGCGACTTAGGCCCTCGCGAGGGCCTTTTTCGTTGCGGTGCGCTAGAGGTGAACTAGTTGGGAATGAAATGGGAAGTTCAGCGAGGTTGCCGCTGTAAACATTAACTTTATTTTTCTAGGGTTTATTTCGAGTCTGGCTTTTGTTTGCGGGTCTTCGCTACTTGCAGAATTTGCTCTCTGTCGAACAGTTGTCCTCGTTCGCGAATGTACGCCCAGTTTCGCCACCTCCAACGAAATCCGATAGGATTTGGCGTCGAATACAACTCCGAAGGCGACCTTCAGCCTGAGTCGAACGTAGTAAGAAAAGAAGGCAATGCGTTTTAGCCGGTCGGCGTAGTTGCTATCACTGTTTGGCGGCTTCTTCGTATCCGATATATAGACCTAACAAAAGAAATAAAAAGCTAGTAACGATCGTTGTCCCGACCGTAATCTGCCCCCGGCTTCCCCGGACGGCGAGAAACTGGATTCCACACAATAAAGCGTGGGCAAGATTCCGAATGCGAAGAACGCTAATGCGAACGCTCGTGCTGAAGAACTCATGAACAACGTCCTCGAATTCATTATGGGCAATGCTTGTTAAGTAGGTCGAAACTCACCCCGGAAATTTCTAACAAAATGATCCGCGACCAGAACGAGAGGCTCGACGCCCCTTTGAACGTGCTTAGGAAGCTTGCTGCCGAGAAGGTGCGGAACACGACTATCCTATTGGCTAGCCTGCGAAGTTGATTTTCATCGTCGACCGGAGCTTGCCACTTGCACGCTGGGGGACAACGGCAAACCCTTTACGTCGGGCTTTACTGAATGGAATTCGCTATTTGCAGATGGGAATTTCGTGGGCATGAAATCGGGCGTTCCAGCGAAGTTGCTGAAACGCCGGTATTTACTGGAGCCGCCCATCGGAGTCGAACCGACGACCTTTCGGTTACGAATCGACTTTCTCAATCCCGATTAACGTTTGCATTAGATTAGCTCGCGCGATTAGAGGAAACACAGAGGCGGACGGCTTCGTAGCGTCCGTAACTTTTTGTATAGTTTGGCTCCGTAAAGACTCGAACTTCAGCTTTGATTTACAGTGAAGGTTCGCGAAATGATGTGTACACCGCCCCACCTTTAAGCCTTGATCGGTTCTGGAACAGGAATAAAGAGGCGGTTGAAAAACTGTGTGGAGATAGAGATATGGAAATTCTAAATAGCGGTTCTTTCATTCCTCTCGATAATCGGGAAAGGACCGAGCAACTCATCTTTACGGCCCGTACGCTTGCTGAGGAAGTGTCCCGGAACGATGGGTTCCAGAGCAGCAGCCAATCAAATCAGCAGATCGGGTTAGAACTTTGGAATGGCGCCCAATACTTGACTCGTTCCCACGAAGAGGTCACGGTCCGAAACATCTTTCTGAGTAAGTTCTTGGAACGGCTGCGAGAGATCGAACGTGAGCCTTCCAAACTCGCATCCGTTACCAATTCTATATCGATGCGGTCGGAGGAAAAGTTCAGTACTGCCGAAACTGCAGTATCGCCGGTACCTCCGATTGAGGTTGAATCGAACGAGCTAGGTGCACAGCAAGATCAGTTTCTCGGTGTTGTTGATTCCGAAGATCAGACCGAGGAACGGCCGTCTTACGCTAACGAATGTATCCCCGAATGTGAAGATGAGATTGCATCGATATTGAGTTCAGCCGCAACCAGGAGCGTCGTGGATTCGGTCGGCGTGCAAGGGGGACCACAGAGCTCTTTCAGACCGGTGGAGGAACGAGCCGAGATCGGAGATTCGGCTACTCAGACTGACACCGAATTGAAGGCAGATGGTGGTGAGACCGATGTTGATTCGCTTGTCGAGGAAGAGAAGCTGATCCAGCCTTCCGAAGCGAGTTCCGGTACTCAAGGAGAAGTAGAACCTATTTTTGGAAAGCAGTCGGTAAAGCCGGTCATCCTATCTGAACAGGAGCCATATAATTTTGACTCATGTACAGTCACTGCCGTCATTCAACTGCTGCCTGAAGCCGACGGAGTACGCGACTGCGTTCTAAGCGTCCGTTCGCACAGCTTCGCCCCGCAAATACTCTTTTCAAACATCACTGGAGACAATAGTCGACCGAATTTATCTGCCCAACTATCAGATGCCCTCGATCAATACAGAAATGCTCTTCCGGGCTTGGCAGCTGAAAAACTGAAGAAGGAAAAGGCCTCAACGAAGAAGCGAGCCTCCAAGCCAGCCGATAAGAACACAATTGCCGGTGAGGTGACAAAGGCTACGAGCATCGACAGTACTCCAACTCCAGGCCCGGCAGGTCAAGAACAACCGAAGGATCAGCGAAATCTGTTCGCTTCTTAATAATCATGGCAAACGAAACAAATACTCCCCCTGCCGAGAATGAGGCGGGCACAACGAATAGCGCCGATGCGACGTCGACGGAAGCTTCCGGTGCGCAGACCCCTGTAACCGATCCTAAGGCGACCATCAAGATCGAAGGTCAGACCTTTGAGCTGGACGCGTCGCTCGCGCAAGAAGATAAGACGCTAAAGGTCGTCCTTCAGCCGCATTTCGCTTCGATAGAGAATGCGAACATCACGCGGGAGGTAAAGGATGGAAAGCTGAGTGTCACCATCGTCAAGCGAGCGCAGCACAAAGGATATGCCGGGCGATGATTCGCCGTTGGATCTCTTACGGGCGGAAAGCGAGCGGGTCAATCCAGCAATCATTTTGGCAGACAGGTTGATGCGGAGAGATGCCGAGAAACTATTGACCGTCGAAGAAGTTTGCCAGGCGGAGAAAGTCTTAGCGATCGGCACTCAGGAGATCGAAGCCATTGAATTTCACCGCAAGGCATTTCTGAAGACTCCCGCGTCAGCAATTGATTACGTTCCGATCGGGTTCTGAGAAATCGAGGGTTTATGACGGGACTTGCGGTCGCAAGGCAAAATCGACAACACGCATCGTACTTCGGTGACCGGTTGATTCGCTCACTCGAATATCTGCGATTCAAGGCTAGAAGTCATAACGCTGCGTACGCCTGCGAGACCGTCTCGAGAGTGGTATCGGAGCAAGCCAAATACCACCTCTACATGGACATGTTTCCGATGGAATGGAAACGATCGACAACGAGCCTTTACAAGGCAGGGCACTTCAAGGCATACAGCGAACGCACCAACGAGTTCTTTCAGTTGGTGAACGACCAGTGCTTTCCTCTCCTTGAATACTGGCATGACGATCCGGATCTTGAACTCGACAAGTTCGCGATCCCGCCAATGAACTTCGACCTGTGTTGCGAAGAAGTTGATTTTTCAGGGCTGAGAGTGAGCTATCTTGCCGGTCTAACGTTCTATTTTGTTGAAGATGATGAGATCTGGACATTCTTTTCCGAAAAGTACGGCATTGAGAAGAAGACACTTCCGGCTATCAAAGCCTCCCCGCACGCCAGAGTTTGGCGAGAAGAACAAGATACCAAAACAAAACTTTATAGCGATCTGATAAGGCTCGTTGATCACTCTACCGGAAACCCTTGGCTCGACATAACCCATTGTCAGTATCCCGAGTTCTTCGAATGGAACAAAGAGGCCATCGATTGGCTGACAGAGACATATAAGGCAGCAAATCAGTCCTTTCGAAATCTCGAAAATCTGGACGAGAGGATCGCAGAGGATGCCCACAAGTTTCTGCTTGAGCTTATCTCGTTCTGGAACACAGGAAAGATCGCTCCCTAGAACAGGCCAGCTATGAATAACTTCTCTCAGGTCCCTCCGGATGCATCGGCTGCTCTCTATTTTCTTCCGGGACAATATTTGTTTGCCGATCTCAAGGAATCGTCGGTCGCTCTGAAAGCTCTTTCGAGTGACCAGGTTGCGAGAGCTTTTCGAAAAGTTCACACAGATAC
>DAIOWA010000131.1:0-7007 GCA_036758705.1 Pyrinomonadaceae bacterium
GATACACGGGTGGAGCGGTCCCGGTTGACGGCGGCATTGTGATCGGTACGGACCGGATGAAGAAGATCATTGAGATCAACGCCGACGATCTTTACGTTACCTGCCAGCCCGGATTGACGACCTACGAAGTGCAGCAAGCCGTCGCCGAGCAAGGCCTGATGTTTGCGCCCGATCCGGCTAGCTATAAAGATTCGTTCATTGGCGGCAACATCGCGGAGAACGCGGGCGGAATGCGTACGCCGAAGTACGGTGTGACGAAGCATCACGTGCTCGGGCTTGAGGTTGTGACGGCCACCGGGGACGTGATCCGCACGGGCGGCAAGACCGTCAAGAACGTCGTCGGCTTCGATCTGACGGGACTGATGTGCGGCAGCGAAGGAATGCTCGGCATCATCACCGAGGCGACCCTCAAGCTGCTGCCGATGCCTGAAGCGACCTCGACCGTCCGCGCGAACTTCACATCGATGGAAGCCGCGTGCAAGGTGCTGACCAAATTCACGCCGGAAGGCCTGCTCCCGATGGCGATGGAGGTGATCGACAAACACTGCGTTGCTGCGATCGAGGAGAATTTTGCATTCGGTTTGTCGAAGGACGCCGGTGCGATCTTGCTCGTCGCCGTTGATGGCTCAAAAGAAGAGGTCGAGCAAAATGCCCTCACCATCGAACGCGTCATCAACGAGAATGGCGGCTTCGACGTGCTGCGGGCGAAGACGAAAGAGGAAGAAGACAAGCTCTGGGACGTCCGTCGAGCCATTTCACCAAGCCTTATGAAATACGGCACGCTCAAGATCAACGAAGACGTCGTCGTGCCGCGCTCAAAAGTTCCCGAACTCGTCGCCCGCATCGAAGAGATCGGCAAACGTCACGATACGTTCGTCGCAAACTTCGGCCACGCAGGCGACGGCAACATCCACGTCAACTTCGTCGTCGACCGCGATGATCCTGCCGCAATTGCCCGCGCCCGCCAATGCGTCTCCGAAACCTTTCAACTTTCCGTCGATCTCGGCGGCACCATCTCCGGCGAACACGGCATCGGCTACGTCAAATCCCAATACATGCACTACGCCATCGACCGCCCCACACTCGAAATAATGAAAGGCATCAAACAAGTCTTCGACCCCAAGGGCATCCTGAATCCGGGGAAGATGTTTGTGTGATAAAATCAAACTGATGACACGCCAAATATCAGATCGAATCACGGTAAATCCGAAGCAATGCGGAGGTCACCCTTGTATTCGCGGCATGCGAATTCGCGTATCTGATGTGCTTGATCTGTTTGCCGCAGGCCTATCTCCCGATCAGATACTTGAGGAAATGCCAGACCTCGAGTACGAGGACCTTCAGGCTGCTCTTCAGTACGCCTCAAACCGCGTAAACCACGCAATTCTGATTGCCGCATGATCTGGATCGACGCGCAGCTATCACCGTCAATAGCTGCGTGGATAACGGCAGTTCTCGGCATCGATGCAAAGGCACTTCGGGAACTCGGACTAAGGGATTCGGAAGACGAGGAAATATTCTTGGCTGCTCGCAAGGCAAACGCTACGGTGGTTACAAAGGACAATGATTTTGTTCTGTTGCTCGACGGGCTTGGCCCACCTCCGAAGGTTATCCTGTTGACTTGTGGAAACACGTCAAATGCTGCTCTAAAGAAAATACTCTCGTCCACCCTCTCGGAAGCTCTGGAGCTCCTGGATAAAGGTGAGTCGCTGGTTGAGATCGGTTGATTGAAGGTGATGAAGCTGGCTTTCCCAGTCGTTGTTTGCCTGCTACTTTCGAGCGGTTGTTTCGCGCAATCCACCACCTGGAAGCTCGACAACCTCAAAAAGATCGGCGGGCATAAGGTCGCGGTGCTTGGCCAACCAAAAGTCATCACGACCGAGCAAGGCAAAGCGATCGAGTTTGATGGCGTCGATGACGGCATCTTCATTGAAACAAATCCTCTGGCAGGAGCGAAGGCGTTCACGATAGAAGCGTGGTTTCGGCCGGACAGCGACGGACCGGCGGAGCAGCGTTGGCTGCACGTTGAGGATCTTGAGAACGTTGAGAGCCGTGCGATGCTTGAGACTCGCGTGACGAAAGATCAGTGGTTTCTCGATACTTTCCTCAAATCCGGCGAGAACCGCTTGCCGCTCTACGCCGAGAACTTCAAACACCCGACCGGCCGCTGGTACCACGCGCCCTCGTTTACGACGGTACCGAGATGCGGCATTACATCGACGGCAAACTCGAACTCTCAGGCAATGTCACGATGAAGCCGTTTGGCAGCGGGCGTGTTTCAATCGGCGTCCGGCAGAATAAGGTCTTCTGGTTCAAAGGTGCGGTTCGAAAGGTGAGATTCTCGCACACAGCGCTTACGCCCGAGCAGTTTATGGCTAAGTGACGCCAAACAACATTTCACGCTATCATCTAACGCCATGAAATTATTTTCACTTATAGCTTTAACCCTCACAATCTTCTGCGTTTCACAGGCCGCAACGGCGCAAACGAAGACCATTATTCTCGTCCGCCACGCCGAGAAGGCCGACGCAACGAGTCAGGATCCGGAGCTTTCGGCCGAAGGAAAGCAGCGCGCTGAGCGGCTCGCGAAGGTCGCGGGAAAGTACAAGCCGGGTGCGTTTTACTCGACCAATTTCAAGCGCACGCGCGATACGATCGGCCCACTGGCCGCCAAACGCAATAAGACCGTCGCAATCTATGATGCCCGCAAGCCCGCTGAGCTGCTCGACCAGATCACGAAGAGCAAGATCAAGCGGCACATCGTTGCCGGCCACAGTAATTCGGTTCCGGGCCTGGCGAACTTTATCGGTAAGAAGGATGTCTTCAAGAATCTCGACGAATCGGAATACGGCGTCATCTGGATCATCCGAATGAAGAACGGCCAGATCGTTCGGACCGAGGTAATGCCCTACTAATCGATATGCTCTATCAGGTCTTCGATCCGCCCGCGAATCTCGCACCCTACGTGCGATTCTTTTGGGCGCTCGAGGCTGATGTCGCTCCCGGTGAAGAGTTCGTTCACCGCTCGATGGCCGACGGCTGCGTCGAGATGGTTTTTCACTATCGCTCGGCGTTCGACGAGATCACGCCCGACGAATTGATCGAATCATCACCGCTCGCCAGCATTCAGGCGCAATCGACTCGGTTCCGCCGCTTTGTCACAAACAAAAGTTTCGGCATCTTCGGTGCGTATCTATATCCATTCGCTATTCCGCGGCTCTTCGGTTTCCCGGCATCCGATTTCACCAACATCTCACCCGATCTTGCATCGGTGTTCGGTAAGGAAGGTTCGATACTCGACGAAAGGATGTGTACGGCTCCGACGAACGAAGGTCGGATCGCGATAATCATCGAGTTCCTCACGGCGAGGCTCAACGGACGCATCCGAGAACTCCCCGTGATCTTCCGCTCCGTTCACACCATTCTCGCAAACAAAGGAACGCTCGCGATCGAATCGTTGGCCGCAGAACACAACATCTCGAAACGCCAATTCGAACGCCGCTTCAAAGACCTAGCCGGGCTCTCGCCGAAACTATACTCGCGGGTCATCCGCTTTCAGGCCGCGACACAATTCAAGCTAACCGGCACCCGCGACCTTACCGAGATCGCCTACGCTTGCGGTTATTACGACCAGTCTCACTTCATCAACGACTTCCGCGAGTTCTCCGGCTACACGCCGAAGGAATATTTCTGGAACGCGGCCGAAGGCACGCAGTATATGGACACCGAACAGATGTCGCATTTTTCCAATTAGTCGAATCCTTCTTCATTAATAATATTTAACTGCTAATTATTAATAGTGGAATATGGCTAACGACATGGAACAAGAGCTACTGAAGCTCGGTGAAGATTGGGCGGCCGCGATGGTCACAAATGACGCCGATCGGATCGGCAGCTTTATGGCGGATGATTGGGTGATCGTTTCGGAACGCGGCATTGCTGCGAAGGAAGATTTTCTCGCATTCGTCCGCAGCGGCCAGCTTACCCACAGCATGTTCGAGATGCGCAGCCGGGCGCGGATCAAACTCTACGCTGACACCGCGGTACTCTCTGCACGCATAGTAAACACGACCCACTTCAGTGGTCAGCAGTTCGATGCGGACGAGTGGACCACCGACGTGTTTGTTAGGCGCGACGGCAAATGGCTGTGCATACTATCGCACATCACGCCCGCACAAAAAGACTTCAAACCAGGAGAAAATAAATGAGCGCAACAACAGAGCAAAAGAAAGGAACGCCTAAACACTATTCGCCCGTGATGCCCTACCTGGTGCTTCGCGACGCAAAGAGTTTTATCGAGTTCATCAGAGCGGTTTTCGACGCGACCGAGATTTTGCGTGTGAACAAGGAAGGCGGCGAGTTGATGCACGCCGAGTACGATATTAATGGCGGCACCGTGATGTTCGGTCAATGCGGCGAGGAGTGGCCCGCATTCCCGGCCGGAATGTTCGTGCTGGTCAAGGATGTCGACGGGGTTTATGCCAAGGGCTTGGCAAACGGTGCCGACGGCAATCAGGAACCCGGCGACCGCGGCTACGGACGAACCGCCGGATTCATCGACCCCAACGGCAATCAATGGTGGCTAAACGATCCTGAAAATATCGAGGATAAAGTTCAGAGTTCAAGGTAAACCTTGAACTCTAAACCGTCACTTCTTGTCCTTCTTATCTTTTGCGAAATATCCTTCGCGGTGGGTGAGGCGAACTTTCTGCTTTGAGAGTTCCGGATTCACAACCTCTATCGAAAGCTTTCGGTACGACCCGTCCAGGGCGGGATTCGTCGGCTCATAGGCTAACAGATACTGTGACCGCATCTCTTCTTCGATCTGCTTGAAAGCCTCGCGAAGTTGGCGTTCGTTTCGGGGGAAAAACGCTCTTCCGCCGGTTCTCTCGGAGATCCGCTTGAGAGCTCCTTCATCGACGCCGGCGTAGAAATTGTCGCCGATCCCGACCGAATATATCACGGCCTCAGATCGCTGTGCGGCCTGCACCGCATCGTCTAACTTCTTGCGTCCCGACGTATTTACACCGTCGGACAAAAGGATGATAGCTCTTCGAGTCTTATCGGGAGAAAATCCAAGCACATCCTCAGATGTTACCCAGATCGAATCCCAGATCGCGGTTGAACCGGCGACCGATGTACCGGTGCTTGAGATCGGCGGCGTCGGAGCCATAACGCCTCCGCCGATGTAACCCGCCGGAGCAACAAACTTCACTCGATCGATCGCACGACGCAGACGCGTCAGGTTACTCGTCATTCCCTGTTCAAGCGTCGATTCACCCGTAAAGGAAACAACCGCGACCTCGTCCTTTTCGGGGCGAATGAACGATTCGAGGAACGAGATAGCCGCCATTTTTTCTTCCGGCAGCGTACGCTCCTGCGAGATGCTCGTGTCGATCAGGATCGCGAGGCTCAGCGGCAGATCCACCTGGCGCGTGAACGCGACGATGTCCTGCGGCTTCCCGTCTTCCATGATCTTGATGTCTTCTTTCTTCAGCCCTAGCAGAAGACGGCGCTCCTTATCCTGCGCCGTGAAGAGAATGTTCACAACCTCGGTATCGATGCGGATCTCCTCATCTTCCGGATCCGGCGGCGTGGGAGTTGGCTTTGCTCCCGAACTCGACTGCGCGGCCGCATCGGGTGCGTAATAGATCGCCCCCGCAAAGCCCGCCATCAGCAAGCCTAGAAGTAAAAACGCTTTAACTCGATTCTTCATCTCTTGTCGGATGAACGCAACGCCCGGTCGCGTTCGCCCCTATCGCAGACACTACCGCAAGCTGTCGCGGATCGCGCGATAGCTTTCCTTGACCCTCAGCTTATACTTTTTGTCGAGGTCCTTGTTCGTCAATCGCACTTCCACCTTTCTCTCACGTCCATCGTAATTCTGATTCGCCGGTCGATAGGTAATGAGGTACTGACCCTGAAGCTCCTTCGAGATCCGTGTGAATGATCGTTCGAGCTCCGTCATATCGCCCGAGAAGAACGCCTCGCCGCCGGTAGCCTCAGCAAGCCGCGTTATGTCCTTATCGCCCTTATCTTTCACCGTTCCCACCTCGACACCGGGTACGGATCCAAGAAATCCGCCTTTCGTCGAGATCACAAAGATCGTTGTCTCGGTACGCTGCGCGATATCGATCGCGTCCTGCAATTCCGCCCTGCTGAAAGTATCGTCGCCGTCCGTGATCACAACGATGACGCGACGGCCCGGAACGCCGCGAAGCTTTTCATCTGTAAATGTCCACACTGCATCGTACAACGCCGTCTGCGATCCTGTTTTCTTTACCTTATCGACCGCGCGGTCAAGCAGATCGAGCTTATCCGTGAAATCCTGCTGCAGTTGGATCTGATGATCGAACGTCATGAACGCGGCCTTGTCTTTCCGGAGCCGTGTCACGGTAAAGATAAAATTCTTTGCAGCCTCACGCGAAAATTGCAGCTTACCCGCGGTCGACGGTGACGTATCCATAAGCACGCCCACATACACCGGTGGATTTGCCGCTTCTGCGGTAAAGAACGTTACTTCCTGCTGTACGCCGTCTTCGAACACGGCGAAGTCGCCACGCTTCAATCCGGCGACGAGTTCTTTCTTGTTTGTAACCGTCACCGGCAGCCGCACCTCAAACGTACGCAGCGAATCGTCCGGCGTCGGGGTCGGGACCTGAGCCGCTACGGAAACTGCCGATAAAAAGACTGCCGCCGCGAAGATGGCCAAAAATGAACGTGCTTTCATACGCGAGAATGCCGGAGACTCAACGAGATTCGATGCCCGAAATGGCCGGGCTGTTGCCTTTGCCGCAACCATTGAGTATATCAAACGCGTCTGAAAACGGCACTTTGAGCCCGTATTTGCTTAATTATCTACTGGTAGTTAACAATTGTTTACGCTCCTGGTCTATGGATACAAATATCTTTCGCGAATACGACATTCGCGGCATCGTCGGCAAGACGCTGACCACCGACATCGTCCGCCGTATCGGCCATGGCCTCGGATCGCTGGCGGTCGACCG
>DAIOWA010000132.1:0-7005 GCA_036758705.1 Pyrinomonadaceae bacterium
TTGCTGATCTTTTTCGAGATCTCTTCCTGCGTATAGCCAAACTTCGAGGCCAACGCCGCAAGTCCGTCCGCTTCTTCCCAGATGTTGAGATCCTTACGCTGGAGATTTTCGATCAGCGCGATCTCGGCGACGCCCTGGTCATCGAGGTCCATTTCGATACAGGGAACTTCGGTCAATCCGGCAAGCTTTGAAGAACGCCAACGCCGTTCACCGGCAATGATCATAAACCGACCGTCGTCGGTCGGTTTGACCAGAAGCGGTTCCAGCACGCCTTTCTCGCGGATCGACTCGGTCAGTTCGGTCAGGTCGCCAAATTCGGTTCGCGGCTGTTGAGGGTTTGGATATATCGATTCGATCGGGATCGTTCGCCCGACGCTTCGCGACTTGGCTGCGATCTGATCAACGTAGTGCGAATCGTGGCGCATCTTTACGCCCATTGGTAGTCCTGATTTAGGCACGCTTAAGCACCTCCTTTGAAAGGCTTTGGTATTCTGCCGCACCGGTTGAACGCGGTGCATGATCGAAGATAGATTTCTTGTGGGCCGGCGATTCCTCTAACCGGACGCTGCGGGAGATCACCGTCTTGAACGCTTTCTTACCGAAGACGTTCCTGATGTGAGCCTCGACGTCGTGCGAGATCGTCGTGCGTTTATCGAACAATGTGACCACAACGCCCAGCAGGTTCAGATCGGGGTTAGGTCGAGAGCGGATCTTTTCGATCGTTTCGAGAAGGTCGTCGGTTCCCTCCAGCGCAAAGTATGACGACTGGATCGGAATGATCACGTGATTCGCCGCGACCATCGCATTGACCGTCAGTATCCCGAGGGTCGGAGGCGTGTCGATAATGATCACGTCAAACTTCCCTTTCAACTGCTCGATGCGGTCGCGCAGTTTGAACGGAGCGTCGAAGTCGCCGATCAGTTTTGCTTCGAGTTTTGCGAGGCTGATCCGCGCCGGGATCAATGAAAGGTTTGGCGTTTCGGTGGCGTATACGAGCTCCTCCGGAGCCCGGTCCGGATCGGCGAACAGCTCATACGAGCCGCCGTTGACGCTTCCCGGCTCGAGGAACGACATCGACGAATTGCTCTGCGGATCGAGGTCTATCAGCAGAACGCTCTTCTTTTGAGCCGCGATGCCCGCCGCGAGATTGATAGCCGTCGTTGTCTTGCCGACGCCCCCTTTTTGATTTGCGATTACGATTATCATTAAAAAGAATGGCGACGACCGGGCAGAAACGCGACCGTTAGGAAGCGTGCGGGTCAGGCCGCAAAAAAAGAACTCAATCAGTAAAAGCGCCCGAAAGCACGCTCGTTCACACTCGCGTTTCCGCCTAAGAAATCAAATCAGCCGATCAGTTCCGGCCAATCGTCGGGTACCGGGCCGAGGTCTTCGCCTTCGGGATCCGGCGTTTCCGATTGCCGCGACGAAGCCGACAGGTCCAGGACGTGCTGACGAACGTAGATCGGGCAATCGAGCCTGAGAGCTAGAGCGATGGCGTCAGACGGCCGCGAATCAAGCATCATAGGGTCGCCGTTCTCGTCGTTGAGTTCTATTGAGGCGAAGAACGTATTGTCGAGAAGGTCGGTGATCACTACTCGCGAAGCCGTGAGGCCGCATTCGATGACGAGATTGCGGAGCAGGTCGTGCGTCATCGGACGTTGTGGGACTACTTTTTCCACTTCAAGAGCGATCGCGTTCGCCTCGAATGCTCCGACCCAGATCGGCAGAACCGTCTCGGAATCGATGCCTTTAAGCACGACGATAGGCGTGTTCGTATTCGGGTCCATTATCAGGGCCCCGATCTTTACTTCAACAAGATTTTCGTCTTCTTCGATCACAACTCTTAAACAGCCTCACCGTACAACGAATTCGCTTTTACTTCCGATATCTCGACGTCGACGATGTTCCCGAGCATTTCTCGCGAACCCTTGAAGTTAACGACCCGATGACAGGTTGAATGACCGCTCAGATCATCCGGAGACTTGGCCGAAAACTTCTCGGCGAGCACGCTAACAGTTCTGCCATTGTAACGCGAGAGGCTTTCCGATTGAAGTCGCTTCTGGACTTTTTCGAGTTCGTTGAATCTTTCCGATTTTTCCGCTTCGGAAACGTCGTCATCCATCTTGAATGAAGGAGTTCCAAACCGCGGCGAATACTTGAAGATGTAAGCCATATCGTACTTGCAGTATTCAAAAAGCTCGACGGTTTGTTCGAAATCCGCCCGCGTTTCGCCGGGAAATCCGACAATGATATCGGTGGTCAATGCGATGTTTCGAGCCGAAGATCTGATCTTATCGATCTTCGCTTTGTAGCGATCGATGGTGTGCAGACGCTTCATCGCCTTCAGAACCCGATCGCTGCCGGACTGAACCGGGAGATGGACCCAGTTGCAAAGATTCTCGTGCTCGTCGATCGCGTCGACGATGTCGTCGTGAAAGTCGCGCGGGAACGATGTGTTGAACTTGATCCGTTCTACACCGGTCGAGGCAACGGCTCGGAGGAGTTTTGAGAACGGCGTTTTGCCGGGCACGCCTTCCAATCCTGAATTATCCGCAGGCTTATATGAGTTGACGTTTTGGCCGATCAGATGAACTTCTTTGACGCCTTGTCGCCGAAGTTCGAGGACCTGTCGAATGATCCCGGATGCGGAAAGGCTGACTTCCCTGCCGCGCGAGAAGGGAACAATGCAGTAGGTGCAGAACTTATTGCAGCCCTCGATGATCGGGACGAATGCTACGTAGGGAGAATGTCGCTGATCTTCGTTGACGTCCCAGTTGTAATCTCTTTCGCGTTCGCCGAGGTCGGCATACTTCCCTTTTCCGTCGAGTACGCTTTCGAGAGCTTCTTTAACGCGGCCGACGGCTCGTGTGCCGATCACAAGATCGACGCCTTCGATCTTGTCGAAAAGGGTCTCACCTTCGAGCTGTGCGACGCATCCCATAACTCCGACGACCGGCTTTTTCTCGAAAGCCTTCCTGATGCGTCCTACCTGTGAATAGAGCTTCAATTCCGCCTTCTCGCGTACCGAGCAGGTGTTTATCAGGATCACATCCGCGTCGGCCTGCGTCGGCGTGATCTGATAGCCGCCAGCCGAGAGTGTGCTCGCGACGCGCTCGGAATCCGAGACGTTCATCTGGCAGCCGTAAGTTTCCAAAAACACCTTTTTCATCTATCTTGTAATCAATGGCCAGCCTCGAATTCCGCGAAAAAGACTTCGTCCATCTGCATTTACACTCCGATTATAGCCTCTTGCAAAGCGCTATCCAACTTAAGCCTTTGGCGAAGCGATTGGGCGAATTGGAGATGAAGGCGTGTGCGGTGACGGACTACGGGAACATGTTCGGTGCGGTGTCTTTTTATAACACGATGAAAGGAGCCGGCGTTCGTCCGATCATCGGATACGACGCGTTTCTGGCGACCGGTTCCCGCCACGCTCACGATTCGGCAGCTCACGGATCGGACAAGCCGTACTACAGTCTCGTCCTTCTCGCGAAGAACTACAAAGGCTATCAGAACCTGGTTCAGATCTCGTCCAAAGCATTCACCGAGGGTTATCACGTCAAGCCGAGGATCGATCGTGAGCTGCTTGCGGAGTTTTCCGAGGGCCTTATTGCGCTCTCCGGCGGATTTGCGGGCGGCGTAATGCATCATCTTCGGTATGGCGACGAATCTGCCGCGGCGAAGTTTGCGGGCGAGATGAGTGAGATCTTCGGCCCCGGAAATTTCTACCTTGAGATACAAGATCGCCACGACGAGGACGAACGAAAGGTGCGTCCGATGCTGGTCGAGCTTTCGAAGAAACTTTCGCTTCCGCTTGTCGCGACGAACGATCCGCATTATCTGACCGAGGCCGACGCCAGGGCTCACGAGATATTGCTATGCATCGGCGAGGGGCGAATGTATTCGGAAACCCGCCACGTTTATTTGACTCCTGAGTATTACGTGCGATCCGCAGAAGAAATGTGGAGCCTGTTTGGCAAAGAGATTCCGGAGTCGCTGACGAACACGCTGAAGATCGCGGAAGAGTGCGAATTCGATCTGAAAGGAGGCGGCGACCTGACGCTTCCGACGTTTCCGATCCCGCCGGAGTATGGCGACATTTCCAGCGACGCCTATTTTGAGAAGGTCGTCTGGCAAGGATTTGAGAAACGTAAGGAAACCGTGTTCGATCCGATGGTAGAGGCGGGCACGCTTCGATATCCGTTGGACGATTATCGAGCCCGGCTGCAGACCGAGATCGACATCATCAAGGGGATGGGATTTCCCGGTTACTTCCTGATCGTTTGGGAGTTCATTAAGTATGCCGTGGATAACAAGATCCCGGTCGGCGTCGGCCGCGGATCTGCTGCCGGTTCACTGGCTGCGTACTGTCTTGAGATAACCGGTATCGACCCGATCCAGTACGATCTGCTGTTCGAGCGATTCCTCAACCCTGAGCGAATATCGATGCCGGATATCGACATCGATTTCTGCATCCGTGGACGCGGAAATGTCATTGAGCATGTAACGGAAGTTTACGGGCGTGAATCCGTATGTCAGATCGTCACGTTCGGAACAATGGCATCGAAAGCCGCGATCAAGGACGTTGGCCGCGCGCTCAATATTCCCTTCGGCGATGTCGAGCGGATCGCAAAGCTGATCCCGCCGCCGTTCCGGGGGCGTAATACGAGCATCTCACAGGCGATCGAACGTGTACCGGAACTTGTCACGGCAATGAAGGCAGATCCGCGAATCCAGGACCTTGTGGATACGGCGTTGCGGATCGAAGGCTGCTCGCGGCATACGTCCGTTCACGCGGCTGGTGTTGTTATTTCGCCTAAACCTCTGCATGAGATCGTGCCGGTCGCGATATCGGCCAAGAGCGAATTGACGAGTCAATATCCGATGGGCGATCTCGAAAAGGTCGGGATGCTTAAGATGGATTTTCTCGGGCTTACGACGCTTACGATCATCGAAGATTGCCTGGTGTCGCTGCGAGAAAAGGCTGGTGTTGAGATCGATTGGACATTGGTTTCTCTGAACGACGAGAAAACGATGAAGCTTTTCTCGGATGGAAAGACGGACGCGGTTTTCCAGTTTGAATCTTCTGGAATGCAGGACATATGCCGCCAGATGGGCCCGAAGGAACTGGAAGATCTCTCGGCGCTCAACGCTCTCTATCGTCCCGGACCTCTCGACGGTGGGATGATCCCGGACTTCATCGCTCGATTCCGCGGCGAGAAGAAGGTCAAGTATTTGGTTCCGGAGATGGAGGAGACGCTGAAGAATACGTACGGCGTGCTTGTCTATCAGGAACAGATCATGCAGCTCGCGCAGCGGCTTGCCGGTTACAGTCTCGGCGAGGCCGATCTGATGCGTCGAGCGATGGGTAAGAAGAAGGTCGAAGAGATGCTTCCGCACGAGAAGAAATTCATCGAAGGTGCGGTGGAGCGGAATATCTCGAGAGATAAAGCGAAGGAGATATTCGACCTGATGGCGAAGTTTGCCGACTACGGATTTAACCGCAGCCATAGTATGGCGTACGCCTATTTGGCGTTTCAGACCGGGTATCTCAAGGCACATTATCCCACCTATTTTTACGCTTCCGTTCTATCGCACGAATCGGATGACGCGGCGAAGATCTATAAGTATTCGACGGAATTGCGTTCGATGGGAATGCGGCTGCTGCCGCCGGACGTCAACGAGAGCGACGAAGGATTTACGCCGACGGACGACTCGGTTCGATTCGGCTTGAGCGCGATCAAGGGGATCGGGACTTCCACGGTCCGTGCGATCGTCGAGGCGAGGAGTGCCGGCAAGTTCAAATCGCTATTCGATTTTGCCTCGCGGATCGATCCGGGATCGATCAACCGGCGCGCACTTGAGAGTTTGATCACCGCGGGAGCGTTCGACTCCGTGATCCCGCCCGATGTTTCGTCGAATCAGTGGCGTGCGAACCTGTATGCGGCTGTCGAATCTGCAATGTCGTTGAGCCAGCGATCATGGAACGATCGTGAACGCGGTCAGACCGATCTATTCGGCGGCGGCGATACGGTAGATATCGGCGGACAAGAGTTGCCCGATGTGAAGCCATGGACACAGGCAGAGATGTCACAGCACGAGAAGGCGGCGATCGGATTTTTCCTTTCGGTACACCCGCTTGATGCACATCTCGATACGATCGAAAATCTTGGGATCAAGTTCTTATCCGAGCGTGGCGACATCCATCCGAACGACAGACTCAAAATGGTGGGAGTAGTGTCCGGCCTGCAGGTCAGGTACAGTAAAAAGGGTAATCGGTTCGCCACCTTTCGCTTTGAAGACAAATCGGTCGGCGTTAAATGTCTTGTTTGGGCAGAAGCGTATGGACGGTTGTCGTCGATGCTTGCCGACGATGCGCTCTTGATAATCGAAGGCCGCGTGGAGGCAGTGGACGGCCAGGAGATCACGCTGATCGTCGAGGATGCAAAAGACCTTGAGGATGCGAAGCCCAGGAATGCGCGTTCGATCGTGGTGAGCATTCCGTCAGACGCAAGCGAGGATCTGATGAACGAGCTTTATACGACTCTCAGTACGGCTCAGGGGCGGTGTGAGGTGGTTCTCAAGATGCCCGTCGGGAAACAGATCGAGGTTACGTTGGAGTCGCAAATTCTTAGAGTCGAAGGATCTGCTCGGCTTGAAAAGCAGTTGGTAATAAAGGGCTGCGCAGTCGAGTGGGTAATGTAAATGTTTATGGCAGAAGCAAATCAGAGTACGCCGATCGAGCGGGTCAGGACCGCGAGACATCCCGATCGTCCGTACACGAACGATCTTTTGGGATCGATCTTTTCGGATTTTGTAGAGATCCACGGCGACCGGCGATATGCCGACGATCCGGCGATGGTGTGTGGTTTCGGGCGTTTGGGTGAGCACGAAGTCTGTGTCGTCGGCCAGCAGAAGGGCCGTGATACGAAGGCCCGCCAGATGCGGAATTTTGGTATGCCGAAGCCGGAGGGATATCGCAAGGCCCTTCGCGTAATGCGGCTT
>DAIOWA010000133.1:0-6984 GCA_036758705.1 Pyrinomonadaceae bacterium
TTGCTGCCGCCCGATACAGATCTGGTACACGGTCGAGGACGGTGGGATAGCCGATTTTGTCGCGGATTCGATAGACGAATGAAAAATGAACGTATCGACAAACTTTTGTTTGAACGTGGGCTGGCCGATTCGCGATCAAAGGCCCAGGCATTGGTAATGGCCGGTGTCGTGCTCGTTGACGAAAAGCGTGTCGAAAAGTCGTCTGAATCCTTTCCGGCTGACTCGAGCATTCGCATCAAGGGCGATTCGCCCGAGGCAAGATATGCGAGCCGCGGCGGATTGAAGCTTGAAGCAGCCCTGCGGGAGTTCGGAGTCGATCCAACAGGATTAACCTGTCTCGACATCGGAGCCTCGACCGGCGGATTTACGGACTGTTTGCTTCAGCACGGAGCTGCCAGCGTGGTAGCGGTCGATGCCGGGACGAATCAGATCGTGTGGAGACTTCGTGAGGACGCGCGAGTAGATGTTCGAGAACAGACCAATGCGAGGGAACTGAGTCCTGCAGACTTCGACACGCTTTTCGACCTTATCGTGATCGACGTTTCGTTCATCTCTGTAGCCAAGATCATCCCGGTGCTTTCGCCGCTTTTGAATGAATCGGGCCGTGTGATCATTCTGATCAAGCCGCAGTTCGAGGTTGGGAAGGGCGAAGTCGGGAAGGGCGGCATTGTTCGGGAGCCGGAGAAGCATCAGCGGGTAATAGAGGAAGTAAATGCTTCGGCGGTTGAACACGGGTTCGTGGTCGGCGGTCTGATCGATTCACCGATCACCGGAACGGAAGGGAACAAGGAGTTTTTGGCCCTGTATGGAAAGAACTCCTGAAAAAGAGCCTGCAAAGTTGGTCGAGGGCGTCGATTTCTATTTTGACGACGGCCTAATGGTCTTGACCGCGCATTTTCTAAAGAACCGAGGCTATTGTTGCGGCAACGGATGCCGGCATTGTCCGTACGGTGACGACGCTCAAAGCAAAAATTCATCAAGCTCGTTGTGAGCAACCTGCCTTCGATTATCAATTACATCTGGTTGAGCAGATATGAAGTCGATCGGTGTCCGGGCAATCTGGACCAAAAGCTCAGGCGTGCAGCATACATTTGTATACGTCGCCTTGTCTTCCTGCATTTCAGGGTCATCAGCCAACGCCGTCAACGTGCTTCGGAGCACCGACCGCATGCCTTCATCCTCCGGCCACTTGATCGAATAGTGCATCCACTTGCCGTCCCGACGGGCTTCGACCAGATGGGCATTCCTTAGATATGCCAGGTGGCGAGAGATTTTCGGCTGGCTGTCGCCCAGCACTTCGGTAAAGAAGCAGACACAAACTTCATCCGCGGCCATCAGATTCAGGAGTCTCAACCGAGTCTTGTCTGCCAGCGCCATGAACATCGTTTCCATTTCTTTTAGATAGGTGGTCTCGCTCATATGAGAATTTTATCACAAATCTGAAATTTTCTATTGACAACATATGATTAAGAGAATATATTTGCTTTAACATATATGGTGAAGCATATATGATCTTAGTTTAGGAACAATAATTCAATGTCAATCAAAGCACTTAAACCGCATATCTCCCTTAATGTAAAGAACGTCGAAGCAAGCGTTGATTTCTATAAGAAGCTTTTCGGGATCGAGCCGATGAAGTTCATCAAGGGCAATACGACCACTCATTCGATCGTTAAGGACCAGCTCGGAGATGCGAGCGAGAGGCCGCGTTTCGGCTATGCGAAGTTCGATGTGCAGAATCCGCCGATCAATTTCGTACTTAACGAAGTCGCGTACACAGAGGGCGGAACCCTGTCGCATCTCGGCATCCAGGTCGAATCGACCGACGATGTTCTCAAGACCCGTGAGCGATGGGTCGAGTCCGGACTGGTGACGGTCGACGAGATGAAGGTCGATTGCTGCTACGCGTTGCAGGATAAAACCTGGGCACGGGATCCGGATGGGAACGAATGGGAAGTATTCGTTGTTCTCGAAAATACCGAGCCGGACACGACATCATGCGACTGTGGCGACAAGGTGGCTCATGCGGAACTTACGACCCTTAGCCCGCTTTCCACATCCGCCTGTTGCACCCCGAGCCAGAAAGCAACTACCATTGCAGCGACCAATTCACCTTGCTGCTAATGGGGTTTTTACGATGAACGACGAATCGTTTTTCACGCTTTCGGTTCACGCGGGCGAAGACCGTACGGCGAATCATGGTGCACTTTCGGTGCCCATCTATCCCGCCTCGGTTTTCGCTTTTGAGGACGCGGACGAGGGTATCGCGATCCACAACTACGAAAAGGACGGATACTTTTACGGCCGGCTCGGTAACCCGACGGTCGACGCTTTGGAACACACCGTCGCGGAGCTCGAAAATGGCGAAGCCGGATTAGCGTTCGCGTCAGGCATGGCCGCAATATCGGCTGCCGCTTTCACGCTCGTCGGATCAGGCGACCACGTTGTCGCTCCCGAGTCGATGTACTCGACGACGACCAACTTCCTAAAGCACATCGGTGAATCGTTCGGCGTCGAGACGACTTTTGTCGACGCGACGGATGCTGAGGCGTATGCCGCCGCGATCCGCCCGAATACAAAGATGTTCTGGATCGAGTCGCCGTCGAATCCGCTGGTGAGGATCACGGACATCGCGGAGGTCGCGGCGATCGGCAGAAAGGCCGGGGTCGCGACGGTTGTTGATAACACCTTTGCGACGCCGTTCAATCAGCGGCCGCTTGAGCTTGGAGCCGACCTTGTGATCCACAGTGCGACCAAGTATCTCGGCGGGCACAGCGATCTGACAGCCGGAGTAATGGCTGGGCACCGCGATTTGGTGGAGAAGGCTCGCCACGGGGCCGCGAAGTTCTATGGCGGTAACATCGCTCCGCAAGTCGCGTGGCTGGTGTGTCGCGGGATCAAGACACTCGGGCTGCGGATGGAGCGGCATAACGCCAATGCATCTGCGTTAGCACATATGTTGTTAGGCCATTCAAAGATCAAGGGCGTTTTTTATCCCGGCCTTGAGGATCATCAGAATCATGAGATCGCCAAACGACAAATGCGAGGGTTTGGCGGAATGCTTGGAGCCGACGTTGGTACGGCAGAGGCGGCGAAAAAACTTGTCAACAATCTAAGGATCTGCACCTTTGCGACATCGCTGGGCGGCGTTGAAACACTTATCCAGCCGGTAGCCCTGATGACCCATGCGACGCTTTCCGCAGAAGAAAGAGTTGCCGCCGGTGTGTCGGAAGGGCTGTTACGGATCTCAGTGGGAATTGAGAATATTGATGACATCTGCCAAGACATATATGATGCGTTGGATTAGAAAGATCGCTGGCTTCATTCGCGAAAGGATTGGCCGAAGGGCCTGCTCTAAATTTTGCGATCTGGCGAAATGCACTCGGTTTTCTTGCTGCAAGTGACCAAGAAGCTTTCGCGAAAACTTGCCGCCGAATTTGTCGGGACCGCCGGTCTACTGGCAATTGTGGTCGGATCGGGGATCATGGCGGAGCGGTTGGCGTCGGGTAATAGCGCGGTTGCACTGCTTGGCAATTCGATCGCTACTGGAGCGGGACTTGTCATTCTCATATATGGTTTTGGCGTGATCTCTGGGGCTCATTTCAATCCTGCGGTAACGCTGACTGAGAATCTTGGCGGGCGGATCGAATCGATGGACGCTATCTACTACACAATGGTCCAGATCGTCGGTGCCGTCGTTGGAGTTGTGATCGCGAATCTCATGTTCGATCTGCCGGCGATCAATTTTTCGACGAAGTTACGCACCGGATTCGGACAGTATCTGGGCGAGTTCATTGCGACATTCGGGTTGATCGGCGTGATCCGGTTGGGCGTTCGGTTTTGGCCGCATCTGGTTGGGACGTTGGTTGCGTGTTACATCACCGCCGCGTACTGGTTCACGAGTTCGACATCGTTTGCGAATCCCGCGGTCACGATCGCGAGATCCCTGTCGAATACATTTGCGGGAATTGCGCCGGAAACCGTTCCGATGTTCATCGTTTCGCAGTTGGCAGGAGCAGTCGTTGCGATGATCTTCTTCAACTGGCTACTGCTCGAGGTAGACAACAATGAGTAAACCAAGGATCCTTGTATTGTGTACCGGCAACTCAGCCCGGAGCCAGATGGCTGAGGGATTGTTGAAGGCGAGACTCGGCGAACGGTTTGACGTCGACAGTGCCGGGACGCGGCCGATCGGCGTTAGCCCGGAAGCGATCGCAGCCCTGGCAGAGGTCGATATCGATATCTCGGGAAACCGATCGAAGTCCGTGGATGAGTTTGCAGGGCAAGAGATCGATTACGTACTCACCGTGTGTGACAACCCGAAGTCGAATTGTCCCTATTTTCCGGCAAAGACTAAACTCATTCACCATGCCTTCGAAGATCCATACTTTGCTTCGGGCGATTTCGAAGCACGAGTCGCCGCGTTTCGAAAAGTGCGAGATCGGATCGCCGATTATATCGATACTGAATTTGTCAAAGAACTCAGGTAATTACCCTCGTTACCCAAAATCACAATAGCACAACCGTCGTTAACAATACAACAATAAGTGTATAATTGCGTCTGAAAAAGAGCGAAAAAGAACTTCGCTCTTTTACCATTCCTAGCTTTCCGTCTGCTCGCCCTTTGACTTTGCGGTCTGCGGGGCGGCAGAGGCGTGCGGCATCGGCAATCCGACCGCGTCCGACATCATGAGCGGTGTATCGTCGATCGGTTCTTCCGGAGTGTCGGCGATGATCATTTTGCCGGCCTGTTTGCGGAAGGAAAGTTTGTCGCCTTCGCCCGAGTAATCGACCAGGACGAGGTCGCCGGTTTCGACCTGCTGCGTCGCAACGAGGTTCGAAAGCGGATAAACCAAATGGCGTTCGATCGCACGTTTCAGGTGGCGAGCACCGTACTTAAGATCGATGCCTTCCTGGAGCAGGAATTCTTTTGCCGGGTCGGTGCATTCGAAGACGAACTTGGTGCCGGCGGATTCGGTTATCCGATCCTGTACGGCCTTGAGTTCGATCTCGAGGATGCGTCGCAGGTGATGTTCCTTAAGGCTGCGGAACACAACTACCTTGTCGATACGGTTCATGAACTCGGGCGAGAATTTTCGTTTCGCCGCTTCGAGAGCCGTTCGATAGATCTTGGTGTCGATCTCGTTGTCGGCCTTTGCCTGATCAGTCTTGGTCGGGGCAAATCCGATCCCGCCAGAGATCATATCCGACATCTCGCGTGCACCGAGGTTAGACGTCATGATGACGATCGTTTTCGAGAAATCGACGCGGCGGTTATCGCCGAGCGTGAGTGTTGCCTTGTCGAGAATTCCGAGCAAAAGCTGCCAGAGCGAATCCGACGCTTTCTCGATCTCGTCGAAAAGCACAAACGTCAGCTTTGTGTCCTCGGTATGTGCCTTGTCGAGATTTTCCTGGGTCAGCATCGGCGATGTTTCGCGATGGCCGAGATATCCCGGAGGCGAGCCGATGAGCTTTGCGATCTCGTGCGAGTGTTGAAATTCGGCGCAGTCGATCTTGACGACGGCGTGAGGATCATTGAGCAGCACTTCGGAAGCCGCTTCGACGACGCGGGTCTTACCCGAACCGGTCGGCCCGAGGAAAAGCATCGTCCCGATCGGCCGCGACGGGTTGTTCATCCCGGCGAGGTAGATCTGAAACAGGCCGCTCATACGGCGGACGGCGCGTTCCTGACCGACGATCAATGCCGAGAGTTTGTCTTCAAACTCAGCCGCTCGCGGGCTCTTGCGGTCGGGGTCGAGCAGGACCCCGGCAGTGCTTGATTCTTTTTTCTTGGCCGTTTCGTTTTTCATCTCGATATCTTCTCCCTTAGCGGGAAAACCTGTGCGAGATCTCCGCCTAGTTCGGGTGACGTTTCTAACTAAAAGGATTTGCGGGTGAAGCAAAGCCTACGTCACTAAAGATGATGTCAATATTTTAACCGTTGGCTGGATTCGTCTCGATGCGTGCGGCGGATGCATGGGATCGATCCGCCTACACCGTATTTTGCACAGAAACGTTAAATTTTCAAGAAAAATTTCGGAAATCCAGTCGATTACAAATATAGGCGGTTTTTTGCGGGATTCAAAGGCAAGACTGGAGCGGGGTGCGCCTCGCACCCCATCCGGAAGGGGAGGGCGGGACGCCCTCCACTCCAGTCGTTAGTCATAGTACTCAAGCCCGAGATGGGTGATCAGGTCTTCGCCCTTCATATGGCGGAGCGTGTTTTTCAGCTTCATCAGCTGGATGAAGATGTCGTGCTCGGGGTAAAGGCCCGGAGCGGTCTGCGGGGCCTTGAAGTAGAACGACAGCCATTCCTGAACCCCGCGCATTCCGGCACGCTGCGCGAGGTCCATAAATAACGCCAGGTCGAGAGCGAGCGGTGCGGCGAGGATCGAATCGCGGCAAAGGAAGTTGACCTTGATCTGCATCTTGTAGCCGAGCCAGCCGAAGATGTCGATATTGTCCCAGCCTTCCTTGTTGTCGCCGCGAGGCGGATAGTAGTTGATCTTTACGACGTGTGAAAAATCGCCGTAGAGGTTCGGGTAAACTTCCGGCTGGAAGATGTGTTCGAGCACTGAAAGCTTCGAAACTTCCTTCGACTTGAAGTTCTCGGGATCGTCGAGCACTTCGCCGTCACGGTTGCCGAGGATGTTGGTCGAGTACCAGCCGTCGAGGCCGAGCATTCTCGATTTCAATCCCGGTGCGAGGATGGTCTTCATCAAGGTCTGACCCGTTTTGAAATCCTTACCGCAGATAGCAACCTTGTGCTGTTCGGCGAGTTCAGTCAATGCCGGGATGTCGACGGTCAGGTTGGGAGCACCGTTCGCGAACGGCACGCCGGACTTGATCGCCGCATAGGCATAGATCATCGACGGAGCGATCCGAGGATCGCTGTCGTACATCGCCTTTTCGAACACGTCGATCGACGTATGTACTTCCGATTCTTCAACGTAGATCTCGGTCGATGCGCACCAAACGATCACG
>DAIOWA010000134.1:0-6909 GCA_036758705.1 Pyrinomonadaceae bacterium
ATCGTATGGCTCACGTTCGATCCGCAAGCCGGTCATGAGCAAGCCGGCCGACGGCCCGCCTTGGTCATTTCACCCGAGGCTTATAATCGAAAGCTCGGCTTTGCATTGTTTTGCCCGATCACGAGCCGTAAGAAGGGTTACCCATTCGAGGTCGAGATGAGCGGCGGCAACATCACCGGCGTCGCGCTCGCCGACCAGATAAGGAATCTTGACTGGAAGACTCGCCGAGCTGAGTTTGCTGAAAGGACCGACCCTAAGATCGTCGCCGACGTTCGAGCGAAACTTAAAACTCTTATATAGAACTCGATGACGCCCACCGTCCCCGTTATTCTCATCATCTACACGACCAAATATCGCCTCGGCGGGGCTCAGTTCCCTGTGGTTGCGCAGACGCTTGTCGACGAGCGGCGAGCGGCGGGGTTTGGAGGCGAGATCATTTGCCGCGCGGTAGAGAGCAAGGTCGATGTGCTGCGTGAGGTCACGGAGATTCGCGACGCCGGAAATGAGATCGCGGAATTTCATTTCGTCGGGCACTCGGGAATGTACGGGCCGATGTTCGGGACGGTTGCGTTTCCCGAGCAGTTCTCGCCGTACGAATGGCAGCAGATGGAGATCCCGTTCGCGCAGGGAGCGTCAGCGTCATTTCATTGCTGCCGGTCGGCGAGGTGGTTCGCTCCGTTCTTTGCGCGCACGTTCGGCGTGACGGCTCACGGATATTTCTGGTACACGACGTTTTCGAAGAGCAAGGAAATGTACGCGGCGGCCGGCGAGACGACGGACGGCCCGCTTTACACTATCGGCTGCAAGGGCCGGAAGTCGCACGGGTATCTCGCGTCGGTGAAGAAGCGAGCGGGATTTATGCCTGCCGAGAAGATAAAGGCGTTCGAACCTTCACAGGTGAACGGCGAAGATACGTACAACGAAGTCGCGGAGCTCTACGACGCGGTGTTCACCGATATCCGCGTGCGCAAAGACGAGTGGGACTGGCTCAACGAACATCTCCCCGAAGGCCGCGACATCCGCGTGCTCGACATCGGTTGCGGCAATGGTGCTCTGCTGCATGCTCTTTCCGATCGGATAGGCGAAGGAGTCGGGGTTGATGAGTCGGCGGGGATACTTGAACGCGCACGAAAGCGAAACTCTGAAATTTCAAATTTGAGATTTGAAATTATTAAAGGTCCCGTTCTGCCCTTCGAAGATGCCTCGTTCGACGTCGTGATCTCGCTGATGTCGTTCCGCTATCTCGATTGGGACCCGCTGCTCGCCGAGATCAAGCGCGTGACGAAGCCCGGCGGAAAGTTTTTGATCGTCGATATGGTGACGGTTCCGGTGAGGACGAGCGAATATCCGCGGCTGCTAAAGGACAAGCTGCGGACGATGACGGCGCAGAAAACGAATGCCGAATATGATCGAAACCTGCAGCGGCTCGTTTCGCATCCCGATTGGAAGAAGATGCTCGAATACAACCCGATCCGGTCCGAGCACGAGATGAAGTGGTATCTCGAAAGCCGTTTTCCCGGGCAAAAGATGGAGATCCTCAACATGGCCTGGAACTCGCGCATCGTCGCGTTTGACAGCGGTGCGGTTGAGGCGGGCGTTGAGGCGAAATTGACGTATCCGTGAGCCAAAGCGTTCCACTTTTCTTCAGTGGATAGTGGGTAGTGACAAGTGGATAGTTATGATCGGTATCGTTGACTGGGGAATCGGCGGGGTTAGTATTTATCGACTCATCAAGGAGCGGATGCCGGAGGCTGCGATCCTGTATTTTTCGGATACGGGTGCGATGCCGTATGGAAAAATGGGGCGGCGGGAGCTTGCTTCTCGGTTGGATTCGGTCATTGGCTATCTGAAATCGCAAGGTATGACGCGGCTTGTGATCGGGTGCAACGCGGCGAGTACGGCGATACCTGATCTGGCTGATCAAGGGATCAAGATCGACGGCGTTATCGAACCGGCGGTCGCTGCGGCGACGAAGCTTAGGCCGATTGCACTGGGAGTTATCGGCGGGCGGCGGACGATCGTTTCGGGTGTTTATCGGAAAGCGTTTGCGGCTCAAGGAATTGATATAGATCAGCGGATCGCTCAGCCGTTGTCGGGTTTGATAGAGAGCGGCGATACTTCGTCCGAGATGTTGCAGGGTGAGGCGAGGCGGATATTGTCACCGCTGAAGAATTGCTCTCACATTCTGCTCGCGTGTACCCACTATCCGGCGATCGAGGGTGTGCTGCGAGACTATGTTTCGCGATCGGCGAAGTTCATCGACCCCGCGGCCGCCGTGGTGAACAAATTGGGCAAGATCAATTCGATCGGCGAGGACCGATTCTTTACTACAGGCGATGCTCGTCAGATGAAGCGGTCGGCAAAGCTGGCATTTAATGTGGAAATTGGAAGTGTTGAGAAGGTGAGGTTCTGAATGCAGAAGCCCGCACGTCAGTAAGAGCTCAACATCCAGCTTGATAGTTAAGCCCTTGCTAACGCGGGGGCTTCTGCATCGTCAGCCCCACGCCCGACGAGCATTGCATAAGAAAGAAAAAGAACGCCGGTCAATATTCCCGTCGCGTATTTGATGACAGGCGAGACGCCGGAGGGTGAGAGAAAGCCTTCGATAACGCCGGTGATCGTGAGGATAACGGCGCAGCCGATCACGATCTTTGTTGCACGTTGACCTGCCTTTTTCAGAGCCTGGCCGCGAGTCAGATCCCCCGGATCGATCAATGCATAACCGATCATGATTCCCGCACCGCCAGCGAGGAATATGGCGGTCATTTCCATCACGCCGTGGGCGACCATGAAGTTGACGAGTTCGTTTCCGAAACCCGGATTCACGCGATAGCAGACGCCGACGACTCCGCCGATGATCACACCGTTCATCATCAGAACGTAGAGTGTGCCGACGCCGAAAAAGGCTCCGAACGCGAACGCCATAAATGCGACTCGGATGTTGTTGGTCAGTATCTGGCTCGACCCGACCTGATTGGCTTCGTTCAGATTTTCCCACCACTTCAGATTGGATTCGGCTGACGACTGGATCTGGTCGAGGCCGATCATCGTGCCGAACTCGGTGTCGTACATACACAGGCCGAACGACAAAACGGCGAAGAGCATAAAGACGCCAAACGCCGTCAGCGAGTAACGCGACGACGCCCGGAGCTCTTGCGGCAGGTCCTTTGTAAAAAAGCGACGAATGATGCTGACGCCTTCGCCCTCGGACCGGTAAACCTTGCCGTGGGCACGAATGACAAGGCTGTTGAGATAGTTGATGAGTTTCGGGTCGCGCGTCTCGGTACGGGCGATCGCGAGATCGGTGGCTACACGGCGGTAAAGCTCGCCGAACTCACGGACCTCGGTCTTCGACAAGTACCTTAGGCTCGAACCGCGCAGCATCTCGAGCAGGTACTCAAGCCGCTGCCAATTGTCTTTGCGCTCGTCGATGAAGCGGTTCATCTGAGGTTGAATTTTAGTTGGTAGTTAATTTGTTGGCAATGACAGGCGGCCTTTTACGCATATTTAGGTAAGGAGTAAAGGTAACAAAGTTCAAACTATGCGTGAAAGGAAAATTGTCCACATCCTGGTTGCGATGGCCGCGGTTTCGGTCGTGTTTCTTGTCGGTTCCTCTAATACTCTCGGCCAGGAATCCGGCGAAGTAAAGGTTGCTAGATTGTTGAACGACTCGAATATCAAATTCACAAAGATCGACAAAACAACGTGGACCATCCCCTTCGAAGGCAGGTCGATGAAGGACATTACGGTCGTTACATCCGTGGGTCAGGGGGTCGTTGTTGCCTTTGCTCTGATCCCCGATTCGAAGAACATAAGGTTCCCTGCGGCAACACTGCAGAAACTCTTGAATCTCAATGAGACGATGGATCGTGTGAAGATCGGAATCGACAAGCCCGGACTAGTGTTTGTGCGGATCGACATGACTTTGCGGACCGTCGATCAGGAGGAACTCTCGACGGCTATCGATCAGGTAGCCGCGGCGGTCGATGAAGTTCACGGTAATATTCGCGAACATCTTCCGAAGGGAAAGGGCGGGCTTTGATAAACGAACCTCCAGTACCTAGAATCAGATTCTAGTGTCATCGGAAGTTCAGAAATATCACGAAGAAGATGCGATCGAGAAAACGTACGACTTTAAGGTCGTACGTCGGCTGGTCGGATATCTGAAGCCCTATTGGAAACTTGTCGCTGCGGCACTAACGCTAACGCTGCTGACGAATATTCTCGTCAGTCTCCAGCCTTATTTTACAAAGGTCGCCGTCGACGATTTCATCGCCCCGAAACAGACCGATGGCATCTGGCTTTTCGCGATCGCGTTCTTCGGTGTTTTCCTTTTCCGCTTTCTGTTTTCCTACATTCAGGAGATCTTGCTCAACACGGTGGGCCAGCAGGTGATGTTTGATCTGCGAACGGAGATCTTCACCAAACTGCAGCGGCAGGAACTCGCCTACTACGACAAGTATCCGGTTGGGCGGATCATCACGCGGATCACATCAGACGTCGATGCGCTGAACGAGATGTTCACGTCGGGCGTGATCGATGTGCTTGGCGATCTCGTCGTTATCTTCGCGATAGTCGGAATGATGTTCTGGCTGGATTGGCGGCTCGCGATCGTTACACTCATCACCGTCCCGATCCTCTTTGCCTGCACGAACTGGTTTCGCAAGCACGCTCGACGCGGGTTCGATCGCGTGCGAACCCGCAACGCGCGGCTCAACGCGTTTCTGCAAGAGTATCTTTCGGGGGCTCAGACGGTTCAGTTGATGAACGCGGAGGGCAAAGCTCAGAGGAAGTTCCACGAGATCAACGACGACTATCGCAACGCCAACATCGAGACGATCTATTACTATTCGATCTTCTATCCGCTGGTCGATTTCATCGGGGCGTTCGGCATCGCGTTGGTCATTTTCGCGTTCGGCTACGAACATTTGCCGGTATCAGCCGGCGAAGTAATAACGGTCGGTGTGCTTGCGGCATTCATTCAATATTCGCTGCAGTTGTTTCAGCCGATCCGCGACCTGTCCGACAAATTCAACGTGCTCCAAGCGGCGATCGTCGCCTCGCACCGGATCTTCATCCTGCTCGATCTTGACGTCGATATTACGAGTCCTGAGAAACCGCTGAAGTCCGGCAAGGTCGACGGGCGGATCGAGTTCGAGAATGTTTCGTTCGCATACAAGGGCGAAGATTGGGTGCTGAAGGACATCACGTTCAAGGTTGAGCCGGGCGAGAGCGTCGCGTTGGTCGGTCATACGGGATCAGGCAAGACGACGATCACGAATCTGCTGATGCGGTTCTACGACGTACAGAAAGGCCGCATCCTTGTCGATGGCGTCGATGTTCGCGATTGGGACCTGCACGATCTGCGGGCGAATTTCGCGGTCGTGCTGCAGGACGTTTTCCTATTTAGCGGATCGATCGAGGACAACATCCGGCTCGGCAATGGAGAGATCGGCCGCGAGCGGATCGAGTGGGCGGCGAAGGAAGTGCGGGCGGATGATTTTGTTCAGAAACTCGACGGCGGGTACCAGTCGCTTGTTAAAGAACGCGGTGCGGGATTGTCGGTCGGGCAGAAGCAGCTGATCTCATTCGCACGGGCATTGGCGTTTGATCCGAAGATACTGATCCTGGACGAGGCGACCAGCTCGATCGACACGGAAACGGAGCAGTTGATCCAGCAAGCAGTCGAACGGGTGATGGAACATCGGACCTCGCTCGTTGTCGCTCATCGCCTGTCTACTATCCAGCGATGCGACCGGATAATGGTGCTGCACCACGGCGATCTTCGCGAAAGCGGTACACACAACGAACTACTGGGCTTGCGCGGACTCTATTGGCGGCTCTATCAGCTTCAATACTCTGACGAGAAACTTCACGTATCGGATCCGGCCAACCTGTCCGAATCGTCGTTTCTTACGCAAAACTAGGATAATTTTTCGACATAAATTATAATGTTGGGCACTTAGGCCCGCTATGAATGACGCTCTTCAAAGGCATTGTGATTCGGTGATCGGACAAATGTTCGAGCGCTGTTATGAAAATGCACCTAATTTCGGCGTCACTTCCGAATGCTTTTCAAAGTCTCTAAATACAACGGTTGCAAAGTTTGCGAGTTCGTCGAGCGACGAACTTAGCGACAAGGAGGTCTCGGATTTCCTCGGCCAGATTCAGACAGACGACCTTTTCATAGCGATCGCTTGTGCGAACGGCAATGAGCGTGCGTGGTGGGAATTTGACCAGCAGCACCGTTCATATATGGAGCGTGTCGCCCGGCATCTGGCCCGCACAGAGATGGATGCGACGGATATCGTCGACGCGGTGTATGAGCAGCTCTACGGCACACGAATCGTTGACGGTGAACGGGTTAGCAAGTTTGCGACGTATAGCGGCCGCGGCTCGTTAAGAGGCTGGCTGCGGACGGTTATCTGGCATTCGCTGGTAGATCGCCACCGGGCCGGACACGACGAGGTTTCGCTCGACGAAATGACGGAGAACGTTGGCGAAGGCGGTGCTCACGCAAACTTTGCGGATCAGCCGGCCGGCGGCGACGAGTCGATGGTCGACCAGATCACCCGCGACCGGTACCGTTCGGCAACGGTGACCGCTATCCAGAATGCTTTCAGTAACTTAGAAGATCACGAAAAGCTCATATTGCTCTATTATCACGTTGAAAACCTGAAGCTGCGCGAGATATCGCGGCTCGTAGAGAACGAGGATTCGCCGCTTCGGGCGTGGTTCCAGCGGAAATCCGCGACGCGGGAGAAGAATCCCGCCGGACGCATCCACGAATCGACCGTAATGCGTTGGCTGGAAAAGTGTTACGCGAAGGTGCTGCAGTCTTTCCGAACCCAGTTGGTCTCGGAAAGCGGCCTGAGCGACGCTGAGGTCGCGATCTGTACGCAACTCGCC
>DAIOWA010000135.1:0-6873 GCA_036758705.1 Pyrinomonadaceae bacterium
GTTCCTGACCTCGCAGCGGCAGGACATCATCGACAGCATCGCGTCCGCCGAGGAAGCTTTGCAAGAGATCAAGGAGCGTTCGCGTGAGCGCTTCGTCCGAGCCTTCACCGCCATCAACGCAAACTTCACCGAGTTCTTCCAGGAGCTCTTCGGCGGCGGCCGCGGAGAAATGACCTTGCTCGAATCCGACGACGTACTCGAAGCCGGTATCGAGGTCGTCGCCCAGCCGCCGGGCAAGCGTCTGCAGAACATCCTGCTGCTCTCCGGCGGTGAAAAGGCGATGACCGCGATCGCACTCGTGATGGCGATCTTCAAATATCGCCCGTCGCCCTTCTGCCTCCTCGACGAGGTCGACGCGCCGCTCGACGAAGCCAACGTCGGCCGCTTCGTGACCAAGATCGCGTCGATGGCCGAGAAGACTCAGTTCATCGTCATCACCCACAACAAGCGAACCATGGAAGCAGCCCGAGCCCTCTACGGCGTCACAATGCAGGAAGCCGGCGTATCAAAGATCGTCTCCGTCAAGTTCGAGTAAGACGTTTGCAGGCCCGCATTGCAGAAGCCCGCACGTTAGTAAGGGCGTAACGCTCAACTTGGATGTTAAGCCCTTACTAACGGGCTTCCGCATTTCGCAACCAATCCGCATCGCAACGCATCAAAAGATGCAATTAGCGGCTGATTTTGTTATGAATAACAGTTCGGCCGCTTTCGCGTTGTATGAGGTATCTGTTCGGATTTTCGATGATCGTACTGCTGCTCGTCGGCTCGGCCGCGGCCCAGGCGAAACGCAACACGCGGCCCTCGGCAGCATCAACACCGATTCCCGAAGCCACGCCGACTCCCGATCGCGCAAAGAAGAACGAACGCCCGACCGCTAACCGCCCGACGACGACAGACGTAGAACCGACATCGAAAGGCCCGCAGTACCGGTACGAATTCACCCAGCCGGACTTCGTCGTGAGCCACATCGTGCTCGTCCACGACGACGCGGGACGCGGCACGATCTCGTTCAGGAAAAGCTCGCTCGGCGAAGATCTGACCGAGAAGATCGTGGTATCGCGCGCCAGCCTCGACAAACTCCGAGCCGCCTTCGACGCGTTGAACTTCCTCGACTCCACCGAGAACTACCAATACGAGCGCGACTTCTCAAACATGGGCAACATCGCGATCACCTACTCAAAGGACGGCCGCGAGCGCACGGCGAAGTACAACTGGACGTCGAACGCGAACGCCAAAATGCTGATGGACGAATATCGGCGGCTCGCGAACCAGTTCGTCTGGATGTTCGACTTCAACCTCGCACGCGAGAATCAGCCGCTCGAAACGCCGCGGCTCGTCGACAGCCTTGACAGCCTCATCAACCGCAACGAGATCTCCGACCCGCAGCAGATGCTTCCATTTCTCACGGCGATCAGCAACGACGAACGCGTCCCGCTGATCGGCCGCAACAGGGCCAACAAGATCGTTCAAAAGATCGAAAAGCGGAAGAAATAGGCGCTAAAAAAGGGACGCGATAACCGGCAGGCCGCGTCCCTTCTTCCCCTTGGGGGAAATGCCCATTTTTAGGCGGGCAAACTGGATAAAAGGAAAAAGTGAAAGGTAAAAAGTAAAAATCAAGCGTTTTGCCTTTTAACTTCTTCCTTTTGCTTTCAAAAATCGGGCCGTCACAAGCCCCAGCACATGACGGCCCTGGCGGTGGCTGCTTGCCTGAGAGGTTAGCGAGCCGCCGAAGAGTGTGGGCACTCTAGTTTTCAATTATCGATCTATAAAAAAGGCCGTGCCGCATGGGGAACGGCCTCTTCTTCTACGAAGGTGAGGACATTTCGTCTACGTTTCACCCATTTCTGAAACGTCCTGCCGGTAGAAATTAGTTGATAGTGGATAGTGGATAGTTTCAGCAAACTCCGACCTTTATCCTTCATCCTTCATCCTTTAAGAAAGGTGGCCGGATACCGTCTCCCACACCGTTATCCGGCCCTTTTGACCGTTCTCCTTAAAGAGGACGGCCAAATTCAAATTGAGAATTGACAGAGGACAATTAACATCAAGTGAGAATGCCTCTTGACCTTCCACTGTTAACTTTCACTTGCCCATTTTCGAAAGCGGTCCATTGGACAACTACTTACCGAGCCAAAACCCTGCGTTTGGGTAGGCCTGCGAGGTGCTCGAGAATCGGCTATATTGTTCATGCGCCTTCGATCTCCAAAATCTCCTCGTAAATGACCTTGCGACCGAGTAGAATTCAATGCGGAAACCGCAAGTTAAAACTCACCCACACACTTTGTCGGCGTGAAAACAGCCAAACAACTAATTGTCCAAAAATTCCAGAAACGGGTGAACGTTAAGCATCGTCAGTTTGCTTACATCGGTATCCGATGTCAACAGAATTTTCGGGCTACTTGTGCCGAAATGAATTCGGACTACTACATCTTGTGTGTCCAACGAAAATTTAGTCGTGCTACTTCTCTTTCGACTATCCATCGCAGAGAATAGTCTTAAACTAGCTCAATTTCTTTTTTTTTTTTGTGTGAACAGCATTTCTATTTGCGGATTATTGGAAAATCTAACGATTTTTGATCCGAGATCCCGCCCCGAATTGGAGTCCTGTTAGTTTTTAGCAGTTTTCCAAAACGGAACGCGTACTCTCAAACAAGCCCAACGCGCAGGTGGCAGCATAGAGAACCTCATCGGCACGTCGCCGAAAATGCGCGAGCTTTTCGCGATGACGCATCGCAGCGTGGGCAAAACCGCGTCGCAGCGTGCGCATTTGTGTCGTGCAACCGGAAATTTCTTGTCGTTGTAACGCGACTTTTTACGGGAACTTTTATGAGCGCTCGGCGAGGAAGTTTGCCATCTGTTCCTGATCGAGCGGACGGGCGAAATGATAGCCTTGGCCGGCTCCGCAGCCGAGAGATTTCAGCTCGCCTATCTGGTCCGGGGTCTCGATGCCTTCGGCGATGGTCTTCAGGTTCAGGGAATCGCCCATCATAATAATGGCCTTCGCGACCGCATTGCCTTCGCTTCCCTGGCCGAGCTTGTCTACGAAAGACTTGTCGATCTTCAAAATATCGACCGGGAATCGCTGCAGATAGCTCAAGCTGGAGTAGCCGGTGCCAAAATCGTCGATCGCCAACCGCACGCCTAAGTCTTTTAGAAGCTGGAGCTTAGCGATGGTCGCTTCGGTGTCCTGCATCATAAAGCTCTCCGTGATCTCGAGGATCAGGCAGCGTGCGGGCAACCCCGAAGCAAGCAGAGCACGGCTCACCATATCGACCAGTTCCTTCTGTTGAAACTGGCGGATCGAGATATTCACGGTAACCGAAAAATCCTGAACGCTCGCGTATTTCTCCCGCCATTCCTGCACCTGTCGGCAAGCCTCGCGAAGCACCCATGCACCGAGCGGAACGATCAGATTCGTCTCCTCCGCGAGCGGTATGAACTTCAACGGCGAAAGCAATCCGTACTTCGGATGCACCCAGCGGACCAGGGCTTCCATTCCGAGCATATTGTTCGACGTCAGCTCGAGAATCGGCTGGTAATGGACTACGAATTCGTGTTGGTCGATGCCTCGGCGAAGGTCTTCTTCCAGCTCGATCCGCTCCATCAAGGCCTCACGCATCTTGGGCTCGAAAACGACGTAACCCCCTTTGCCTTCATTCTTTGCGAGATACATCGCAAGATCGGCGTTACGCAAAAGCGCGTCGCTGTCGCTTGCCTCTTCGCTGCTCGCTGCGATCCCGATCGACGTCCCGACAAACGTCTCCTTTCCGTCGATCATAAAGGGCTGTAGGAAAACCGAAAGGATCCGCTCGGCGATCATTACCGCCTCATCGATCCGCGTGACGGATTCACATAGAACGGCAAATTCGTCTCCACCCAGCCGCGCCGCCGTATCCGTCGTCCGCAGGCAATCCTGAAGGCGCTCGGCAACCGCGATCAGCAACTTGTCCCCCGCCGCGTGGCCAAGAGAATCGTTAATAGACTTGAAATTATCGAGATCCAGGAACAACACCGCAAGTTGATCTTTCTTACGCGGAAGCTTTGCCAACGCGTGATCTACGCGGTTCTGAAACAGTGCCCGGTTGGCGATGTTTGTAAGCGGATCGTGCAGAGCTTGATGAGTAAGCTGATCCTCAAGAACCTTGCGATCTGTGACGTCCATCATCGATCCGAGCATACGAACAGGCATCTCATTTTCGTCGTAAACCACGTAACCTCTATCAATTACGAACGAATAGGAACCGTCTTTTCGCCGGAACCGATACTCATCCGCCCAGTTCGCTTTTCCGGTGTCTATGTGCTGCGTCAGGTCGCGGATGACGCGTTCCCGGTCATCAGGGTGCAGCCGTTCGCGCCACATCGTTTTGTCCGATCCCATTTCCTCCGCCGAATATCCGAACAGTTTGCAAACGCCGTCGTTCCACCAGATCTCGTCCGAAAAAAGGTTCCAGTCCCAAACGGCGTCGCTAGTCGCCCGCGTTACGAGCTCGAATCGCTCCTGGCTAAGTTTCAGCGCGTCCTCGTTCCGCTTGCGTTCGATCGCTACCGCGATCTGATCGGCCACCGCGGAAAGCAAATTCACATCTCGCTCGCTGTATGTATCTGAATTTTCGTAATCCTGAACCACGAGCACCCCGATGGGGCCGTTCGGCGTTTTCAAGGGCACTCCGAGCCAGATCGGCGAGTCGGTACCAACCGATTCAACTTCCCCACTCTCGATGATCTTCTTGGCGTCTGCGTCCGTCAGAAGCATCGGCTCGCCCTTACGAAACACATAGGCGCTCAGAGACCTTCCGACCCTCAGCGGAGCCGGCATCGGGTCGAATTTATCCGCCCAAAACTGCATCGTGAGCATCTCAGTCGCCGGTTCATACAAGGCAACGAAGAAATTTTCGGCGTAGACGATCTTCTTTATCCGCCGATGAATAAACTGAAAAAGTTCCCCAAGATTTGCAGTCGCGGTCACGCCGTGGATGATCTGCGAGATCGCGCGAGACTCCTGCTCAAGCCGCTTCCGCTCTGACACATCTCGTGCGACACAAACGAGTTTGTGCGAATGAGTCTGTGGATCAAAGATCGACGATGTAGAAACCGAAACCGGAAACCTGGATCCGTCTTTCCGATTGCAGTACATCTCGAAACGGTTCCCAATCTTTCGACCGCCCAACGTCTCCTTGAAGAGCTTCCGAAAAAGCCGTTTGTTACGCGTCAGAACCTCGATCGAATTCCCGACAAGGTTTCCCGATGAAAACCCGGTCAACTCACACGCTGCGGGATTTACGCGGTCGATCACACCGAATCGGTCGATCACAAGTATGGCGTCATTTATCGAGGAAAAAATCGAATCCCCGAGATTATGCATGGTGGTAATGCCAAATCCGGAGAAGGGCAAATGAGTAAAGTCGGAACCTGTCTCATCTGAAACAGGTGGGTGAGGTATTTTGACGGGCGAATCGCCGCGCAGGAAGGGTTCCATTTATTTTCCGGATGCTCCGGTGCCGGTATAGATTTGATAAGAACTCGTAAACCGCGGGTTCAAATGTGCAGGTGGGTAAGAGCGTCACGACGGATGGGGACCGGCAAGACCTCAAATAATAATGAATTAAACATTGTTTAATGTCAATACTAATGTGAAAAGGCGTACTTTCGGCCTAATTCGATATACTTAAACCGTATTTATATGAGCGAAGTTATTAATATCGTCGGCGGTGGCTTGGCGGGAGTCGAAGCTGCATGGCAGGCGGCCAACGCGGGGATCAATGTGCGTCTGTTCGAGATGCGGCCGGTCCTCCAGACGCCTGCCCATCGAACGGAAAAGCTGGCTGAGATCGTGTGCTCCAACTCTCTCAAGACCGATGAACCCGGGTCTGCTCCCCATCTTTTGAAAGAGGAACTGCGTCGCGGCAATTCTTTGGTATTGGAGGTTGCGGCTGAAACACGCGTTCCGGCCGGAGCGGCTTTGTCGGTTGACCGTATCAAATTCGCCGAGCTGATAACGAACCGGGTCGAGGCACATCCGAATATCGAGATCGTTCGAGAAGAGATCAGATCGATCCCCGAGGACGCGGTAACGATAATCGCCACCGGACCCCTAACTTCGGACGCGCTAACAGTCGAAATAATGCGGTTCACGGGCGACGATCAACTATATTTCTACGACGCGATCGCTCCAATAGTCGCCGCCGATTCGATCGATATGTCGGTAGCGTTCAAGGCCGCCCGCTATGACAAAGGCGGTGACGACTACATTAACTGCCCTATGGACCGCGATCAGTATGAAAGATTCATCGGGGAGTTGTTGACAGCTAAGTCTGTGCCGCTCAAACGTTTTGAGGAAACCCGCTGGTTCGAATCGTGCCTGCCGATCGAAGAGATTGCCCGTCGCGGTCCTGAGACATTGCGATTCGGCCCGATGAAGCCGAAAGGCTTGCGCCATCCAAAGACCGGCGAGGAGCCATACGCTTGCGTCCAACTTAGGCAGGAAAATCTTATGGCTGATGCTTTCGGACTTGTGGGATTCCAGAACCACCTTCGCTACGGCGAGCAGGAGCGTGTGCTGAAGCTGATCCCCGGCTTAGAGAACTCGGAGTTTCTCCAGTTCGGCCAGATCCATCGCAATACGTTTATCAATTCGCCCAAGATCTTGAATGAAACGCTTGCGACTAAAGCGAATCCGAATCTGTTCTTCGCCGGACAGATCACGGGCGTCGAGGGCTATGTGGAATCAGTGGCGACGGGCTGGATGGCGGGACTGAATGCCGTTCGAACCTTGAGAAACCAACCTTTGCTGACCGCCCCGCAGACATCGGCGATCGGTGCGCTATGTCGCTACGTTTCAAACGTCGAAACCAAGAACTTTCAGCCCGTGAACAT
>DAIOWA010000136.1:0-6851 GCA_036758705.1 Pyrinomonadaceae bacterium
GGAGCTGAACACGAAGCGCAATTGAAGGTTTTGGTCATAAAAGACAAAGGACGAGGCGTGAGGCAAGTTTGCTTGAGAGTGATCGGTATCTACGCGGACAGAGATCCGAAGTGGACGGCATCAGGCACGAATCAGCTTGCCGATTCTGCGGCGCGTTTTGCGGGACGCCTGCCACAGATCGAACTTCGCCTGCATCCCGATCCAAAGGTCGGGCGAGGTTCCCAGCGCTTCCGAAAGCCGCAACGCCATTTCGGCTGAAATAGCAGCGCTGCCGTTTAGAATTCGCGACAATGCTGCTCGCGTAACCCCCAAGTGTTCGGCTGCCGAAGTAACCGTGACATTGCCCAAATAATCCCTTAATACCGAGCCCGGATGTGGTGGATCGTGCATCATAAACAAACCTCAATGATAATCCTGATAGTCCACGAGGATCGCATCACTGCCCTCAAATGCAAACGTCAACCGCCAGTTTCCACTGACGTCAATCGACCAATGATCCGCCAGAGTGCCCTGTAGCTGATGAAGCCGCCAGCCGGGGGCGTTCATATCCGTCGGAGAAGCGGCGTTATCAAGTGCGAACAATTGTCGCCGAAGTTTCTCGGCGTGCTTAGCTTGAATCCCCGCCTTTGATCCTGATTTAAAGAACTTTTCAATGCCCCGATGCCTGAAGCTCTTTATCATCAAACAACTGTATAGCCATGCTATACGCTTTGTCAACGTATTGAGCGCAAAAAGCCGGACCCGAAGATCCGGCTTCTATTAGTTTCTAAGGTTGAACTTAGACGGTGGCTCCGGGATATCCGGTTCCGAGTCTTGTGTCCTGGCCGTCGGCGAGGCTGTTGACGACTTCGTAATGGAAGTAGTCGAACTTCGAAGCAACCGCGGGCTGTACGCGTTTATCGTACATCTCACGCGAGCGATCGATCGCTTCCTTGAGTTGTTCGTAGAGATTTCCTGCTTCGCGGCCTTCTGAAACCTTCTGCTCGTTGTAGAGCTTGATCTCGGACACCAGCAGACGTGCAAAACGGCGTGCATCGTTATGCAGTTTTCGCTCGTCGTCGGCTACCTCGATCGGCAGGTCGACGTTGCGGTCGCTGAAACGACTCTTTTTCGGCTCTGACGCGGCTACCTCGACGATCGGCTCGGTCACCGGCTCGGCGATAGTTGCGACGTGTCCGTTTCCATTCAAGCTCGCGGCAACCGGTGCCTCGACGACGGGGACGTCAACGTGCTCCGGAACGTCAGGGCTTTCGTACGAAGCGTCATACGATTCGTTTGAACTGAATGCGAAGTCAGCAACGGCCTCAGGCTCACTCGTGACTTCCGCAACCGGCTGGAAGGTCTCGATTTCGGGAGCCTCGACCGTCGGAACCTCAACGGTTTCAACGGCGTTCGACTCAAATTCGTAGGTGACTTCGCCGGTATATTCTTCAGCTTCGGCCACAAACTCTTCAACCGGTTCGTGGGCCGGTGCGGCGACCTCTTGAGCAGGCTCTGCCACTGTCTCCTCTACCACCGGCATCGAATATTCTTCAACCCTCTCTTCAACCGGTGCTGCAGCGGTCTCCACCGCAACAGCCTCAAATGTCTCAGCCGGCTGCGGAACAGTTTCTTGAACCGGCTCTTCCACCGCCGGAGCGGGCTGCGCGGCAGCTGCGGTTTGCGACGCAGCGAGGAGTTCCACCGTAAGTCCAGCAACTCGAACCAGCGTTTCGAGAGCTTCGACGTTCAATCCACCGCCGTTGCTGCCGGCATCCGCGTATAACACGGCGACGCCGCGTCCGCGTGCTGTCAGCGGGATCGCGTGCATTTCCGCGGGGCGTCCAAAGTTGAGCGCGTCAAGAAAGATGTGATCTTCGGAGTAGGCTTCGCTGGCGCTTACCTTCGCCATCGAGGCGACCGACGATGCCAGGATCGTATCGGTCGACGCCGCAAACAGGACATCGCGTACGCCTTCGTCCGAGTGTGCATCGGATCCGAATATCTTCCAGCCGACGAAATGATCGTTCTTTACGATGAAAAACGCTCCGCGGGCGGCAAATTGCGATGCCTGCTCGACGAGGGCTTGGAGTATCGTAGCCTGCGTGTGCTTCGATGAGATCTCGGCGATCGCATCGCGCATCAGATCGAATCCGCCGACGGTTGTCGCCGGTTCGATGCGAAGCTTCTCGGCCTCGCCAAACGCAGTCGCGGCAACCTGAGCACCATCATCGCGGGCGAGCCGCAGATGTTCATTAACAGATTCGTTGAATGCGGCGTCAAACGAGCTCGATTCCGGCAATCGGGTCGACAGTTCGCTGACCGCCTGGTCAAGCTTGTTGCGGTGTTCTTCAAGCTCGGTCTGGAATTTCGTCTGAAACTCCGCGACCTCATTCTTGATGCCGGCCAGCACATTTCGGACCTGGCCCTCGAATTCTGTCCGCAAACTAAGCTCGAGTTCTTCGATATTCACAACGATTTCTCCTTGGGGAAACGGATAGGGGTTAAAAAATGGATGGGTGCGCTTCTACTTTTGTGGCTAAATTGCAGGAAGGTGAGCGCTTTGACGGGACGTGGGCGACACGCGAGAGGTTCGTCGCCAATAGAGATTATGGCGACAAACAGTGTTTAATGTCAAGAAATTAGTTTGTGCGGGCGGGGTTGCTAGATAGCGACGACTTCGATATCGGGGTCGATCTCTTCCTTGATCATATTCTCGATAGCCATCAGCGTGCCGGTAAGCGAGCTCGGGCAGCTGCCGCAGGCACCTTGATAGCGGATCTCAAGAGTTTTCTCTTTGAGGGCCATGATCTCAAGCCAACCGCCGTCGCTTGCGAGATAGGGCCGGATGCGTTCGTCGAGAAGTGCATCGATCTCACGGATGATGGGATCGTCGCTGTTCGCCGCCGCGGAGATCGCTCCGCCGACCTCAGCTGCCGCTGAACCATTGCCATTAAGGGACTTAACTGACTCAGCCTCGCGGATCGGAACGGCCATCAGGGGCAGGATCTCATCCCATTCGGCGTCGTCCGTCTTCTCGACCGTGATCATCTTGTCCATATAGAACACAGACACCACGTCGCCGAGTTCAAACAATGCCTTGACCATTGGATCGCCCTGTGCCGCTTCAGCATTTGGGAACTGGTGCGACGTGCCCGCAGACACGGGCTCCTTCAAAATGAACTTCACCGCGTTCGGGTTTGGCGTTTCCTGTATGTCTGCGATCTTCGGCATAGCTAATCCAAACCTCAATTTTAGCAATCCTTACATTTTTGTCAACATTCCGAGCTGTGCTTCTAACTCGGTGGTATTTGTCGATCGCGTAGGACATATCAGAAAGGCTGGTCTGCTCGGACCTGTCGGTCTATCCGGCCTGACCAAAACGCTCGGCTTGGACGACCTTGCCGACCCGGCCGAAAACGTCGCAGACAATATCGCGCACGCTGCGCCGTTTTTGGGGAACTGAGATGAGAAAAACGCGGGCGCGCGAGGAATCTTGCTGTCCCTCGCGCAAACCCGCGATCTTAACCGATGGCCGAGTGGGCCGTTACTCAGTAATGTGAATCTCTTCTTTCTTATTAACCCGGCTCGAGAGAAATACGCCGCCGAGGCCCACGGTCGCGATCAGAAAGACTATCGCCCCGACCAGTGCAAGGATATTCGCACTGCTGATATAGGTGTATATGCAAAAGATCGTCAACAGTAGAGAGACGAAAGCCAGAAGTCCGTACAGCATTGAAATCACCTCCGAAACGTATGTGAAAAGATAATGGCGAAGGACTACACGAAAAATGAACGGCGACGGCCCCACATGCGTCGCAGTACGATCGCTTCTTGAAAAACCGGCACGAAGAAAATAAAGCCTGAATCGCGCTAATAGTAAACCCATTCACTATCAAAGGCAAGTATTCTAATAATTAAGTTTACGGAGCGGTTTGTTGGTAAAACCAATTGAACGACTTATATCTTCGTTAAGTCGAGAGTTCGGCGAATGCCCTGGAGATCGGGGATGAATTCGGGGCTTTGCCATCTGCCGGGATCGATCAGGTCCGTTACCTGATCACTCTGTCCGTGGCCGATCTCCATGAGCAAATGTCCGCCCGAATTGAGGTAGTCAGGAGCCCCGCCGATGATGCGTTCGATGATCGTGAGTCCGGTCGAACCATCGGTCACTGCCATTCGCGGGTCGTGATCGCGGACCTCGGGCTGAAGGCCGACGTATTCGTCGAGCGGGACGTACGGTGGGTTCGAGACGATCAGGTCGAAATCTTCCTCAGGCACATTTTCAAATACATCGGACGATAGGATGGTTAGTCGGTCGCTGACGCGATGCAGATCCGCATTCCGATTGGCAATGACGATCGCAGGTTCGGAGATATCGACCGCGAGTGCAACGGCTTTTGGCGAATACTTCAGGATCGCGACGGAGATGCAGCCCGAACCGACGCCGATCTCAAGGAATCTTGGCGATGGCAGATCGGCGATGAGTTCGATCGCACGTTCGACGATCAGTTCAGTTTCCGGCCGTGGGATCAGCACGTCAGGCGTGACGAGAAAATCGAGCCCGTAAAATTCCTGTCGGCCGACGATGTGCTGCAACGGTTCGCGTGCGGCCCGGCATGCGATGGCGGCTTGGAAAAGATCCGCCTCTTTCGCACTAAGCTCGTATTCGGGATGGGCGATGGTGAACGCTCGGTCACGGGCGATGGCAAATTGGAGAAGAGAGTTCGCTTCACGAAAGGGTTCCGCGATTCCCGCGGCGGCGAGAGATTCCCCGGCGGTTTTGAGTGCCTCGCGAACCGTCATCGTGCGCCGTCTCCTCGAAAGACGGCCGGTAGCGTTAGCAGGATTATCTTTAGGTCGAGCCACAGCGACCAGTTTCCTATGTAAAAAAGATCGGTGCGGACCATCTCGTCAAACGTCAGACGATTGCGGCCCGAAACCTGCCAGAGTCCGGTGATGCCAGGCTTCATATCGAGCCGTTTGCGATGCCAGAGTTGATACGCTTCGACCTCGTAGAAAATTGGCGGCCGCGGGCCGACGATGCTCATATCGCCTTTGAGCACGTTGAAGAGCTGCGGCAGTTCGTCAAGGCTTGAGCGGCGCAAGAATCTTCCAGCACGCGTAACTCGTGAATCGTCTTTCACCTTTCCGTAGACGGGAGCCGACTCGTCGCCTACATTCGACGTCTCTTCGCCGACGATGTTTTTTTCGTACGCTTCGCGATGCACGTCCTCATCGGCGTCCTGCCGCATCGAGCGAAATTTGTAGCAGAGGAATACGCGTCCGTCCATGCCCACACGCTCTTGCCGGAAGAATACCTTCCCTTTAGAATCGAGCTTGACCCACGCAGCGATAAGAGCGAGCAATGGCGCGACAAGAATGAGCACCACGCTTGAGATCGCGATATCCGAAATGCGTTTGAGGAAACGCTCAGCATCCGACAGTGGCTCGCGGAAGAGTCGGACCATCGGGAGCACGCCGATCTGATCGACGCTGGTCTTTTGCGGCAGTAGTTCGAACAGGCTCGGCGCAAATCGGAACTCGACCCGCTGGCCGCGGCCGATCCGCATCATTGCGTCGAACATCCGGTCGCTGGTGATGGAGCTGTCGGTGATGATCACTTCTTGGATCGCCAATTCGCGGACGACGCTTGGAAGGTCGTCGATGGAACCGATGACCGGTATACCGTTTAGCTTGTCGTCAGTCGCGGACGAAGGCGTCCGCGTTCCAATAACCCCGACTACCCGATAGCCAAGATCGCGTCTATCGCGCAGCTCATTGATGGTCTGCTCGGCTTCCGCATTCGTTCCGGCGATCAGCGTGGGAATGAGATTGATGTCGCGGTTACGCGCCCGAACTTGCAGGAAGCGCAGCAGGGAATGAAACGACAGGTAGACGGCAAAGGCAATGGCGAAATCGAGCACAAAGACGCTGCGTGAATATGAAAACTCGCGAAACGCAAATCCGCCGCGGAACAGAAATGCCCACGCGATGATCAGCAGCGACGACACGCCGACGGCCTTGAAAACCTTGATCGATTCCTGCGCGTACGAGAACGAGCCGTAGTAGTTATAGGAGCGCTGATATATCAGCATCGCGACTCGTGCTGCGACCGCAAAATACAGAATGCCGGCGTACGGCACGAACGCCTTCGACCATGCCCACGCGGTTTGCGACAGAACGTCGCTGCCTTCTCGAAGCTTGAACGCGAGCACGAAACTGCCGACCGCGATCAACATATCCACCACTATCACAATTCCCTTAATCGCGGGCATTACCCACGCAGGGACGCGTCGGCTGACGACCGTTCGCTCCATTCGCAATTCGCTGATGGCGGTGTCGGACTTCATCGTTGATCGTGGGACTGGTCGAGAAACTGCTGCATCCAGATCTCGAGATTCAGGAGCTGAAAAACCTGCAGATTCAGATCTTCTTTCCCCGAAAGATTCGCGTCGATAATTCGTCGAACCTCTGCCGGATCGAAGAGTCCGCGTTTCTTTATTGTCTCCGCACTCAGCAGATCTTCGACCATCGGGCGCAACGCTCCTCGGAGCCATGAACGGATCGGTGCCGAGAATCCTGCCTTTCGCCGCCAGATCAGGTCCTTCGGGAGCACATTCTCCATCGCTTTCTTGAAGATGTATTTTCGCTTCAATCCCTTGATCTTAAGGCTCGCCGGGATGCGTGCAGAAAGGTCTACGAGTTCTCGATTCAAGAATGGAGCACGGACCTCGAGATTTGCCGCCATCGATGTTCGATCGGTCGTGTCGAGATTGAGCGCGGGCATAAACGTCTTGAAATCGACGTATAGAAGCCGGTTCAGCGGAGCGGCATCGCGGCAATCGGCGAAATATTTCCGATGATATTCG
>DAIOWA010000137.1:0-6839 GCA_036758705.1 Pyrinomonadaceae bacterium
CTGCTCCATAAAGATGACCGAATTGTCATCGCGGATAGCAGATTTGAGCAGGCCTTTCGCGTCAGCCGCCGTCGAAGGCATGATCACTTTCAGGCCGGGGAAGTTTGCGTAGAACGCTTCGAGAGCCTGCGAGTGCTGTGACGAGACCTGATACGCCGAGCCGTTCGGGCCTCGGAATACGATCGGTACCTTGAACTCGCCGCCTGACATATAGAGCATCTTGGCTGCGTGGTTGATGATCTGGTCGGCCGCCAGGATCGAGAAGTTCCACGTCATAAACTCGATGACCGGTCGAAGTCCTGCCATCGCCGCCCCAACGCCGACGCCCGAGAATCCAAGCTCGGTGATCGGCGTATCTACAACTCGCTTGTCGCCGAATTCCTTCCAGAGCCCACGCGTCACCTTATAAGCGCCGTCGTACTCCGCAACTTCCTCGCCCATGACGAAAACATTTTCGTCTCTAATTAATTCTTCGCGAAGTGCCTGGTTCAGCGCGTCGCGGATGGTCAATACTGCCATGGTAATTTATTCAAGCCCGAGTTCTTGCTTTATCTCCTCCAACGAATAGGTTGGAAGCTCTTTATTTTCCTCGATAGCTAGTTCTAGTTCATGAAGATCTCGCGAGTCTTCAAGCCATTCCTGAAGACGAACAAATTCCTCATACGGAATGACGGCGAATTGTCTTTTGCCACCGGTCGATAGGAACTCAGGATGTAGCTCAATCGTCGTCATCTCAATATGCCTCCCGTCGATTTACGACGCGTTGAATCTGAATAGCATCGCCTTCAATGTCGAAGAGGATTCGAAAATCGCCAACTCGCAGTCTGTACTGTGGAGAGTGGTCAGTAAGTTTCTTAACGTCTCCGCTTAAGCCTTTCGTCAAATCTTCAATTCGATCAACGATCCGTTTGCTGATCTGTTTATCGAGCTTACGCAAGTCTTTGAGAGCCCGAGTTCCAAATCGAAGTTTGTATTCCATTGAAGGACCTTAGGCAAACACATCCGTCAGCAATTCGCTCTCGCTTGGGAACGGGCTTTCTTCGGCGAAGGCGATGGCTTTTGCTGTTGCTTCGACGGCCTGTTTCTCGATTGCCTCAAAGTCTTTATCGCTAAAGATCTTCGCTTCCTTCAGGCTGTCCTTGAAGAGAACGATCGGGTCGCGTTCCTGGTATTTTGCGATCTCCTCACGCGTGCGATAGTTGCCCGGGTCGGACATCGAATGGCCCATGTAGCGATAAGCTCGGACCTCCAGCAGCGTCGGCTCGCTGTGATTCCTTGCCCGGTCGATCGCCCGCAGCGTAGCCTCTCGGACAGCCATCACATCCATTCCATCGACAAACTCGTTCGCCATCTCGAAAGCGTCGGCTTTCTTAGCGATGTTTCGCGTAGACATTGCACGCTCCTGCGACGTGCCCATTCCGTACTGGTTGTTTTCGCAAATGTAGATGATCGGCAGCTTCCAGAGCTGAGCCATATTGAGCGATTCGTGAAAGATGCCCTGGTTGACGGCCGCTTCGCCAAAGAAGCAAAGCGTTACCTGATCGGTACCTTTGTATTTCGCGGCGTAAGCCATTCCGGTCCCGACGCCGATCTGGCCGCCGACGATGCCGTGGCCGCCATAAAATTCATGCTCCTTAGAGAACATATGCATCGAACCGCCCTTGCCGCCGACACATCCGCCTTCTTTACCGTAGAGTTCAGCCATCACCGCTTCCGGTGTGATGCCCTTGACCATCGCCGTTACGTGATCTCGGTATGACGTCAGCACCATGTCGGTCGGTTTAAGCGCCAGCATCGAACCGATCGCGATCGCCTCCTGGCCGATGTAGAGATGGCAGAATCCGCCGATCTTGCCCATGCGGTAAACCTCGGCGCACTTTTCTTCAAAGCGGCGGCCGAGCACCATCTGATAGAGCATCTCGCGGAGCAGTTTCTTCTCCGTCTTCTTGATCGATTCGAGCTGTGATCTGCGGCGTTTAAGAAACTCGGACTTTGCGAGTTCGACGATGTCAGAATCTGTGGGCTCTTTTCCGTTCTTGGCCGGATTCCCAGCCGCTGGCGATGCGATGCCGTTCGAAACCTTTTTAGCCGCGGGCGCCGTCTTCTTTTTTGTTGCTGCTGCTGTCTTTGGCAAGTCCAAATCCTCCAAACCGCAAATGATTGCGAATAAATACTTAGTGCAAACTAATCATTATAGCGGAGCAAAATTCTTTATCAAACGTGCACGGCGGTGAGTCGTTATTCGCTTGCAATATCGTGCTGATATCGAAACCTGTTGGCAACGCCATATGTAAATACTAATATTAAAATGGGAATGAAGTTGTCTCATCTATTAAAGATCACCGCGATAGTCCTTTTGTTTGTCGGTTCTGCTTTTGCGCAGGATCCGACGAAATGGAGCCTAGGCAAGGTCGAAGGCCGAATTGACACGGAAGAGAACGCTCGGCGTGCCGAAAAAGGGGATCCGCTACTCGTCTACGTCGCTCTCAAGGCTGAGGTTGAGTCGGGCTGGCATCTTTATTCGCTTGAGCAGCCCAAAGGCGGCCCAATTGCGACAACTATCAAAGTCGCCGAAGGAAGCCAATTCGAGATCGAGGGCAAGATCACGGAAGCGAATGAAGCAAAGGTACAGCCAGATCCAAACTTCATCGTTGACGGCAAACCACTTGAGACTAGGTATTTTGTGGATCGTGCCGCATTCGTAGTACCGATAAAGGCTACGGGAAGTTCATCTCTCGACCTCCTCGCCTTGGATGTGCGATTCCAGCTCTGCAATGACACGTTCTGTCTTCCGCCGAAAACGAAGCGGGTTTCTTTTGCAGGTGAAGAAGACGTTAAGAAAACAGCCGCCAGTTCTCAGCTGTCAGCTTCCAGCCAGACCGAGCCGCCTGCTTCGACGAATCAGCCGATCATAACCCGGGAACCGCCCAAGGATATCTGGGCGTTTATCTGGCTTGCGGCGACGCTGGGGGCTTTGTCGTTGCTAACGCCGTGCGTGTTCCCCATGATCCCTATCACGGTTTCGTATTTTACGAATCATTCGGCGGGAAGCAGGGCGAGGTCGGTGAGACTGGCGACGATATATCCGCTGGGTATCATCGCGACATTTACGCTGCTCGGGATGCTGCTGGCGATCTTTGTCGGGGCGGAGGGGATAAATCTTTTCGCGGCGAATCCGTGGGTGAACATTCTGATCGCGGCGGTGTTTTTATTCTTCGCTTTCAATTTATTCGGAGCGTACGAGATCGCGATCCCGACTGGGCTTCTCACTAAACTTGACAGCCTGACACGCTCGCACGAAGGTGAGGGAAGCGGTGTGATCGGAGCCCTTTTGATGGGGCTGACGTTTACGCTGACGTCGTTCACGTGTACGTCGCCGTTCGTCGGTACGATCCTCGTATCGGCGTCGCAGGGCGATTGGCAGATGCCGTTGGTCGGGATGCTCGCGTTCTCGACGGTGTTTGCTCTGCCGTTCTTTGTGCTCGCTTTGGTGCCGCAATGGGTTTCGCATATGCCGCGGGCGGGCGGTTGGATGAACTCCGTAAAGGTCGCGATGGGCTTTTTGGAAGTCGCCGCGGCTATGAAGTTCATATCGAACGTGGATCTGGTTTGGAAATGGGGAATTTTCACGCGAACAACGGTCCTCGCCATCTGGATCGCGATCGGTATTATTCTGTCGCTTTATCTACTCGGCAAGTTCCAGCTATCACACGATTCGAAGCCCGAACGGATCGGGGCCTTCCGATTGGTTTCCGCGATCCTCAGTCTGGCGATAAGTTTCTATCTGATAACCGGATTGTTCGGAGCAAAGCTCGGTGAACTCGAAGCGTTCCTGCCGCCGGATCTTGATGGTACTTCGACATTTAAAGTGGCCGGTGCCGGTTCGGATGAGTTGACTTGGTTAAAGAACGATTATCCTGCCGCTCTCGCAAAGGCCAAAGCCGAGAACAAGCGAGTCTTCATCGACTTCACCGGATATACCTGTACGAACTGCCGCTGGATGGAAGCGAATATTTTCCCGAAGCCCGAGGTGAAGGCCGAGATGAACAAGTTCGTGCTTTCATCCCTCTACACCGACGGCGACGGAGCCATCTACGAAAAGCAGCAGCAGATGGAACAGGACATGTTTGGCACCGTGGCACTGCCGTTCTACGCGATCGTCGATGGCGATGGGAAGATCATCGGGACGTTCCCGGGATTGACGAGGAAAGCGTCCGAGTTCGTTGACTTTCTAAAGAAAGCACAAGAAAATTAGCCACGAATTACACGAATTTCACTAATGACCACTGTAACGATTAACGAATTGGTTTCGGGTTTGCGCGAGATGTCGGACGCTGAATTCGTCTGCGAGCCGGTGTACGAGTATTTGAGTGCCCGCGAGGTCGATACGGACTCGATCCAGAAGTATATGCACTGGAGCGAGAAGTTTTACACGCGAAACCTTATTTATAAAGATGCGCGGTTCGAGATGATGGCGATATGCTGGGAGAAAGGCCAGGTTTCGCGGGTACATAATCATTGGGATCAGCGGTGCTGGATGATGGTGCCGGTCGGGAAGCTGTTGGGGCAGAACTTCGGCGTTGAAGAGATCGACGAAAGCCGCGGTTACTGCAAGCTTTACGAGACGAACAATTTCGAACTTACCGAATGTCTCGCCGCCCGAGTCGATCTCGAAGAGCCGATCCACCAGGTGCTGAATCTCGCGGAATACGACGAACGAGCCGTCAGTATCCACATCTATTCGAAACCGTACGACCGCTGTCTCTCCTATTGCCGCGATACGGACACGTTCAAGGAAGTCGAACTTTTTTACACGAGCATCGATGGCAAGCTCTGTGACGGGATAGTTTTGTAAAAAGCTTTCCTTGTAAGGTCCCTTTTTGCCCTAAGAAAATCCAAAAGTGTATCCGTATCACAACCGAATCAAACAGCGCATTCAAAACGGAGAGTTGGAACGATTCGAGTATCTTGATCGTTATAAGAAGATCGCCCCTTGCCTGCTACTGTATTTCTATACTGAGCCTAAGATCCGGCCGATACGCGAACACCGATTTGAGGAGTACGAAGCGATCTTAAAGGCGACTCCATTAAGTAAGCGAGTATAGGCTTCGGCGTAAGCTGGTTACGTAACAGTCACCGCTCTCTGTTTTGGAAAACCAGAAACTATTTAGGGCTTTGCTGGTCGCGGTATGTGCGGCCTATCTTGCTGCGCGTTTGTGGCAGTTGACGGATGGGTGTCTGTGGTTCGATGAGATCTTTAGCGTACACGCGGCTGAGATGTCGTGGGGGGCAATGTGGACGTTTGTCGCGCAGGACCTTATTCACCCGCCGTTGTTCTATGCGTTGCTGAAGATATGGATCGGGGTCGGCGGCGACGGCCTTTTGTGGCTGCGGCTATTTCCGATTTTGTTCGCGGTCCTTTCGCTCGTTCCTTTCATTTATCTCTGTCGAGAACTAAAGCTAAATCAAACAAGTCTTGCACTCGCACTAACTCTATTTGCCGTCAACGGAGCGCTGATCAAATACAGCCAGACGCTGCGGATGTATTCGCTGCTGCTGTTTTTCTCGCTGACGTCGATCTGGCTGTTCGCGAGGTATTTCAATCGCGGCAAGAGTTGGATGTGGCTGGTCGTGGTGAACGTTCTCCTCGTTTATACGCACTACTTCGGCTGGCTCGTAGTGGGTGGGGAATTTCTAACGATCTTGCTATTTCAGCGGATCAAGATCGTGCGTGCGGCGGTGATGGTTGGGACCGCGATGGTTGCGTTCCTCCCGTGGCTGGTCACGATACTGAACCGCGATCAACTTGGCTCGGACGTCGCGCAGAACATTTCATGGCAGGCTCGGCCGGGCTTTCGGGAAGTTACGCAGTTTCTGATGACCCTCGTCGAGCCGTTTTACTCGCCGGCGAGCAGTCTCGATCCGTCGTCGATCAGGGCGATCGCGGTGCCACTGCTCGTGTTGTGCCTCGTCGCAGTTGGGATGTTTCTTGCAAAGGCAAAGTCCGAGGACGAGAAAACCTTCGCTCGCTTTGCGGTCTTGTTTATCGCGTTTCCGATCGTGTCCACGTTTATCCTGAGCTGGCTGCTGGCGGTTTCGGTGTGGGATACCCGACACCTGATCGTTGTGACACCGGTCCTTTTGATCCTCGTTGCCGCGGCAATCACGTCGCTTGAAGACAGGAAGTTGCGGATCGGTGCGATGATCGTTGTCGCGGGGCTGTCGATCGTCGCGTTTGCGCTCAAAGTTCAACGGCCCGCCGTCGAGCAGGTCTGGTGCGCCTGGGAAGGTGTGGAGCACGCGATCCGCGGCGCAGAATCATCGAATTCTCAGCCGCCGCCGATCTATGCGTTTGAGGAACTTGCTGCGTATCATCTTTGGTTCGCGGGAAGGAATGCTGACCGGGAAAGAGTAGCGGCTGTGAAAGGTGTGCCCGTGCGGACGAACGAGCGAGCCTTTTTCCTTCCACGTGGATTCAACGATGTATCAACCGTCAACATCGACGACATCAATGATCCCGAATTGTGGCTGACGTTTCGGGTCTTCAGCCTCAGCGAAGAGTTCCCGTTGCTCGAAGCATTCACCAGCCGCGGTTACCGGGTATGTTCCACGAATCAGAAAGCGTACGGAACCAATCGCGTCTTTTGGGTGAAGTTTGCGAAGGAGCCAACGGCGTGCGTGGCTCCATGATCGCTATTTCCGCTTCCACCTGACTCCGTCCTTAGTGTCTTCAAGAACAATTCCTTTTTCAGCCAGCAGATCGCGGATCTCGTCCGGCCGAGCAAAGTTCCTGTTTCGTCTTGCTTCCTGCCTCTCGGCGATCAGTGCCTCGATCTCTT
>DAIOWA010000138.1:0-6816 GCA_036758705.1 Pyrinomonadaceae bacterium
GGGCGATATTACGAATCTAAAGGAAGAGCTGGGCGATCTGCTGCTGCAGGTCGTGTTTCATTCGACGATCGGAAAGGAACGCGGCGAGTTCGATATTGAGGGAGTCGCGGCTGGAGTCTCGCAGAAGCTGATCCTGCGGCATCCGCACGTGTTTGGCGACGAAAAGCTTGAGAAGGCAAAGGACGTTCTCGACAACTGGGACACGCTAAAAGCCAATGAGCGGAAGGCTTCGGGCAAGGAAGAGAAGGTGCGCGAATCGATCCTGGACGAAGTTCCGATTCATTTTCCAGGCTTGCTTGAAGCTCTGAAAGTTACCAAGAAAGCCGCCAAGGTCGGGTTCGACTGGCCGGACACGGCACCGATATTTGCCAAGATCGATGAAGAAACGATGGAGCTTAAGAAGGCCATTGACAATGGATCTTCAGATGAGATCGCCGAGGAGATCGGTGATCTACTTTTTGCCGTGGTAAACCTCGCTCGGCACCTCGACATCGAGCCCGAAACTGCAATGAAAAAGACAAATCGCAAGTTCCGATCAAGGTTCAAGTTCATCGAGACGGAGCTAAAGGCGAATGGCAGATCGCTTGAAGATTCCACGCTCGCCGAGATGGATTCGCTGTGGGATAAGGCCAAAGCTCGGTCAGCCTGATCGACGCCCAAGATACAGCGCGCCGCATCAATACACTCCGCCGTCAGATGAAAGTCGCTGGTACGTCCCTTTCTTCTTAAACTCAATAACTTACGCCCATTGGCATAAGGCTTGCGAATTACCCTTGCATACCTCCATTCGTGCCTCACATTCATACTACTTTGGAGGTCTAAATTTATGTTTAGAAAGGGATTGTTAGGCGTCGTGGCTGCAGTCGCGATGATCGCTGCATCTGTTTCTGCCCAAGACAAGAAGAAGGAAGTGATCGTGAACGCTGATGGGTCGTACACCGTCATCGAATATCCGATTGGCAAGGAAGTGGTGGTCAACCTCACTCCGGCGACGTCCATCGCGTCAGCAAAAGGCATTGCGAGGGTGATCCGGTCGGCTGATGGTACGAAGGTCTACTTCGATATGAGCGACCTTCCGACGACGGTGACCAGCTATAGCGCGTACGCCATTGATCCGACAGGAGTCGTAACCCTGCTAGGGCCGGTGACAGTTACCAACGGTGCAGCCAAAGCGGAATTTACAACGCCGTTGAATCAATTCATGCTTGCCGTCTCGCCGATGGAGGGTCTGACCGCTATTAGCCCAACAAATACGGTCTTCACAAGCTCTATACCCACGGGATACGCGGTTGTACCGAAACGAGTTAGCGAAACGAGAACCGCACAGGTCGCTGGCGACGTTCGCTACAAGTACGACGTGCCTCTGTTGAATATCTCGACGTTTCCCGATACGGAGCGTGAGATCAAGATGAAGTTTGACGGGGCTCTTTCGGGACTCGAAGGTAAGGCATATATCGACCGGGAAGACGGAACGACAAAGATCCGGATGCACTTTGACGATATGAAAAAGGTGCCGGCGGGTAAGAAGTTCGTTCTTTGGACCGTGTCGCCGACCGGAGAATACGTTAAGGTTGGGCAGATCGTAAACAGCGGCAAACGGGAGGAGGGCGAGATCAAGAGCGAAACTTCGCTTACCGATTTTGGACTCTTCGTAACTGCTGAAGACACGGAAGTTACGGTTCCGACAAGCAGGACCTACACGGTCTTTCGCGTCGCATCGTAACATTAAACCTAGTGAAATTTGGAGAGGCGAGTCTAAGGGCTCGCCTTTTATTGTGCGAATAGTTCCTGAAGCTTATCGATGACGGCCTTCTGAGCTGAGTTTTCGATCTCGCCGATCTTTTTCACAAGCCGGTCGCGGTCGACGGTCTGAATTTGATCGAGGATAACGTAGCGGGTTTCGTTGAGAAAACTGACGGGAATGCGTGTGGGATAAAGAGCTTTCGTCGCTGAAAGCGGTGCGACGATCGCGGTTTCGACATTGCGGTTCAACTCGTCAGGCGAGATGACAACCGCCGGGCGAGTGTTCTTTGGATCGTCCGACGGCCGGTCGTCGAGGTTGATCAGGTATACGTCGAAGCGGTTTACCATTGCCAGTCCTTCTTCTCGAATCCCGTCGACGTGCGGTTAAGGGCAAGGTCGTCATCGCGATCACTAAGGGCCTTGAACATAGCGTCCCAATTCGACCGCGGCTTGTTGATATTGCGGATCAGAATGCCGTCGGGCGTTACCTCGATCTCGACATCACCGGACATCCGCGTCTCCTCAAGGACGGCTTTCGGGATGCGGATGCCGTGGGAGTTTCCGATCTTGATAATTTGAGCCTTCATAAGACTGATCCTTTGTGCTCTCCGTGCAAATCTCGGCGACCGTTGTGTTAACGTCTTTTTTTAACACAAAGGACACTGAGATTCTCACAAAGTTCGCTAAGAGATCTTCTCCATCCCGCCCATATATTGCTGCAGGATCTCAGGGATCGTGATCGACCCGTCCTCGTTCTGATAATTCTCGAGTATCGCGATCCACGTTCGCCCAACCGCGAGGCCACTGCCGTTGAGGGTGTGTGCGAACTCGGGTTTGCTGCCGCCTGCTCTGCGGAAGCGAAGGTTCATTCGGCGGGCCTGGAAATCGCCGCAGTTCGAGCAGCTTGAGATCTCGCGATATGTTTGCTGACTCGGGAGCCAGACTTCGATATCGTAGGTCTTCTTTGCTCCGAAACCCATGTCACCGGTTGACAGTACGACGGTACGATACGGTAAACCTAATAACTGCAATATTTTCTCGGCATCAGCCGTCAATTTTTCGTGCTCAGGTTCGGATTCTTCGGGCAGCGTGAGTTTCACGAGCTCGACCTTTTCAAACTGGTGCTGGCGAATAAGCCCGCGAGTATCCCTGCCATAACTCCCGGCTTCGCTACGGAAACAAGGCGTGTAGGCTGTGTAGTATTTCGGCAGGTCTTTCGCGTCGAGGATCTCACCGGCGTGGTAGTTGGTCACCGGCACTTCAGCCGTCGGAATGAGTGCGAATTTGCGTTCGTCCGTCGTGTGAAATAGATCCTCAGCGAACTTCGGAAGCTGGCCGGTTCCGAAGAGTGCTGTCTCGTTCACGAGGAACGGCGGAAGCGTTTCCTGATAGCCGTGCTCACGGGTGTGGACGTCGAGCATAAAGTTGACGAGGGCTCGTTCAAGTCTTGCACCCGCACCATTTAGGATCGCGAATCTCGCTCCGGCGATCTTCGTTGCTCGCTCCTGATCGAGAATGCCGAGAGCCTCGCCAAGATCGACGTGATCTTTCGGATCGAAATCAAATTCGCGTGGCTGTCCCCATGTGCGGACCTCGACGTTGGCGGACTCATCTCGTCCAACGGGAACGTCGGACGCAGGTAAATTCGGCAGGCCCGAAAGAAGCTCGGTCATCGCGGCCTCGGCTTCGTCACGACTTGTTTCAAGTTCGGCCTGGCGTGTTTTCAGGTCGGCGACATCGGCCTTTCGAGCCTCGGCTTCATCTTTTTGACCCGATTTCATCAAGTCGCCGATCTCTTTGGACGCGGCATTTCGCTGTTGATTTATCTCGTCCGATTCGGAGATCAGACGGCGGCGGGTCGCGTCGAGTTCGGCGAATTGGTCCAGGGCTTCAGGCGGAAAGTTGCGGCTCGCGAGTGCTTCGCGAACGGCATCAAGATTCTCTCTAACGAAATGAAGGTCGAGCATAAAACGATCGGCGGTCATAGACCGCCAGCTAAACAATGGAGTTTATTATGTTTCTGGCCTGCTTAACAATGCGGACGACTAGATGACATTTTCAATTTGAGGAACAGCATTGCATTTTGTCGTTGCTGTATTGTCTCGATCGTTGATATAATCACGAGGTGAGAGAGATTAACGGTCTCTCTCACCAAGAGAGTTAATCAATCAGCTTTCGCTGAACGATTTCCTCAAGTTTTCCAAGGCGTTGCTCGCAGCTTTCGACGGAAGCGAGCAATGCCTTTTCCTTTTTGCGGATGGATAGACGCAAGAGCATCTCACCCACCGCCAAATGGATCAAAAACTTGAGGCTCTCCAACAGGGCACTTATTACTAAATGCTCCATAGGATCACCTCCCTTCTTTCGTGATTTGTCAAAGGGCCAAGGAATCTCGTAACCCATTGACGGAACAGATAATACAGCAATTTACGGTGTTTGCAATTGGCGTCCGGGGATGCGTCGTATTAGAATCTGGCGTTTGGCGCTGAGCACCTAAATCTATGCAGTACAAAGTTCGAAAGGCAGTCTTCCCGGCCGCGGGATTGGGTACGAGGTTTCTTCCGGCGACGAAGGCATCGCCCAAGGAGATGCTTCCGCTGGTTGACAAACCGTTGATCCAGTATTCGGTCGAAGAGGCGGTGGCATCGGGTGTCGAGTCGGTACTGATCATCACCGGCCGCGATAAGAACGCGATCGAGGATCATTTCGACATCTCGCCGGAGCTTGAGCGGAACCTGAAAGACAAGGGCAAGGACGAGCTTTATGAGCTTGTTCGAAAGATATCAGACATCGCACGGATCAGCTATACACGACAAAAACAGGCTTTGGGATTGGGCCACGCGATCTATCAGGCGAAGGATTTTGCTGAGGGTGAGGCGTTTGCGGCTTTGCTGCCGGACGACGTTGTGGATGCGGAAAAACCTGCACTTCGGCAGATGATGGACGTGTTCGAAAAGTATCAGGCACCCGTGATCGCGACGATGCAGGTCGAGGGTGAGGCCATCTCGCGGTTTGGTGTGATCGATGCGGACGAGGTTGAGCCGGGCGTGTTTAAGGTCAAGGACATGGTCGAGAAGCCGCCTTTTGCTGAGGCTCCGTCGGACCTTGCGATCATCGGGCGCTATATTTTTACGCCCGATATTTTCGAAGCTATTGAGAATACGAAGCCGGGAGCAGGCGGCGAGATCCAGATCACGGATGCAATGAGGCTCCTGTTGAAGGATCGTCCGCTCTATGCCGTGAAGCTTGAAGGTACCCGTCATGATGCCGGTGATAAGCTCGGATTTCTGATCGCCACCGTCGAGTTTGCGCTCAAGCGCCCGGACCTGTCAGAAGACTTTCGATCGTACCTCCAAGGACTCAAGCTTTAGAAACGTCGGCGCGACCGGACTCGCGAAATCTGAGAGCGGTTTGGAGGACGATCAGCAGGAGGATACTCACTGCGAGGACGTACATTCCCGAGCGGAGATCGCCGAGGCGTTGGGAGAGGAATCCGATGAGCCATGTGATCGTGGTCGCGCCCAGGGTGCCGCTGAGGAATAGCGGAGTTGCCCGGCGCATTGCCTGGTGGCCGAAGGCTTTTGAGAATCGGGAGACGTTGGTCGGGAAGACTGACGACGTGCCGATGCCGCATAGTGCGCCGCCGATGCCGAGTTGGATCGACTCGGACGCGGTCAGGATCAGTGCCAGGCCGGACAGGATCACGAGCAGGCTGATGAAAATCACCTTGTTCTCGTCCAGATATCGGAAGAACGCCGGAGCGATTGCTCGGCCGATGATGAAGAATAGAAAAAAGAGGAACGTCGGCGTAATGAGATGAACTGTCGCTGAACCCTGGACGCGATCGCTATAGGTCGTCAGCCATCCGCCGATGCCGGATTCAAACCCGACGTGAATAAATGCGAAAAGAGCTATCGCCCACGAGAGTGGATTCGACCAGATCGGAGTTCGATCGTCGCCGGCCTCGCTCTTTTTCACACGAGCTTCGGTCGGCGTCGGCAGAAGGAAGATCGCGATCGAAAGTACGAGCAGCGGGATCGACAAGCAGAGCGTCGTGTTGAAAAGGCTTGTGCCTTGGGCGGTGAAATCTACGAGCGGTTTGGAAACTATCGCTCCCAGGCCCCAGAAGAAGTTAAGGAAGTTCAGCGCCGAGCCCGAATTTTCAGGATTGCGTTCGAGCGTGAGGACGTTGATCGCCGGAAGCGTGAGGCCGATGCCGAGGCCATTGACGAGAAACGCGACGAGCACGAGTTCGTACGATCCGAGATTCAGCATCGCTATGCCGACTGCCATCAGCAGTGCTCCGGCCGCCGACGCCGGGATCAATCTTCCCAGACGCCCGAGCCAATTCGTCATTAGCGTGCCCGTGATCGAGCCAATAAACTGTGCCGGAAAAAAATAGCCGAGCTGCAGGTCGTCGAGTTGGAATCGCCCCGCGAGATGCGGCAGTACCTGGCCGATGATCACCGTCGCGATGCCGCTGAGAAAGAAAACGGCGTGAAGAAGGAGGTTGAGGACCTTGTCTTTTGACGCCGCTTGGGTCTGCATTGGTGGCAAGAATAAAGGTTTCGGTTGTCAGCCGCAAAGGTCAGCACACTGCCAGTGAAAGTTTGGCGTGCTATACTTCGGCACTATGGGACAGATAATTCTTGATATTCCCCAAAATAAAACGCTTCGGTACAAGATCGATGGCGAGAGTGCCACTGCGATTGTTGCCGCGATAAAAGCCGTCGGCGTTCAGATAAAAACAAATTCTGAAAAACTAACAAAAAAACAACTTGATGCTCTTCAGGATCGCGAGGACGGTCGACGTGCCGCTGAAAATATGCGTAAGGCAAAACGCTATTACACAATTGATGAAGCGGAAAAGATGCTTGGTCTATGAAGACGTATCAGGTGATAATACCGGACACGGTAATCAAGCAGATCAAGGCCTATCCAAAGCCCGATGCGAAAAGGATACTAAAGAAAGCGAGGTTACTTGGGAGTAATCCGCGACCGCCCGGATACAAAAAACCTCGATCCGCCGTACAGTGATTTTTACCGCGTTCATTTCGGTAATTACCGCATCAT
>DAIOWA010000139.1:0-6814 GCA_036758705.1 Pyrinomonadaceae bacterium
TCTCGTAGCGCATTTCGCGCTACGAGAAGGGCCGTCGCGGCAGCGTCATGTACGCACGTCGGCGATTGACCCGATTCAATTTTCATCGCAGTCAAGAGCTGAATCCCGTTGTCTACGATGCCATATGATGGATCATAGGATTTTGAGTTATAGTCAACGGTTGCATGATATAGGAACGTAGGGTTCGACTCTAAATCCTCTGGCCCGCCCGGCTTCCCTAATTGTGGACGAGAAACCTGCATCGAACTTTTGTTCACCAGATTGGTCCCGGCTCCCGGACATCCTCCGTTCACACAAAAGTAATTGAACTTGTCCGTACTTTCCTCCCCGCCCCAACTGAACTTGATCGTTACGTCAGGTAAGCCGATACTTTTGAGCAATCCAGCCAGAATTCGTGCGTTATCATCACACACCGCCTCCGGAGAGGAGTCGTCCATAAACGTGAGCGGATTGTCACTGGTTATAGCGCTGGTGCCGGGATTGTAGCTTATCTTTTGCGCCATTCTCGCGTTGATTTTCTGCGCGACCTTATTTAGGTCGCTCTCGTTATTGTCGACTTTTCCAGTGGACCATTCTAAGGCGACATCGAACAGCCCCTGATATTCCGTTCCAGCAGCGTTTTTGAATGGCTTAAAATCTGGAGCCGCCATGGTGGAGGGGCGACTGTTCAGCCAGTGGATCTTATGCTCACTGTCGTCGCCCAACCCCTTCCAAGTAGATCCATCATCATACGAGATTTCCCATTTGAATTTGTACTTACTCATTCGGACATACGACCCGGTTTCCAAGAGGTCCCTATCGATTGTCACGCTAGGAATGTTCAGATTGTCTCCGTTCAACCAAACCGAAATGTAGGGAGAAGGTGTAAGCACCGTACTTCCCTTTTTGATCCTAACTTTCACAGCGATCGGACTGCTGAGAGTTGGAGTGATCTCAAAGTTGGCAAAAATCTTTAGGTCCTCTGTCTTCGCGTACGCAATTGGGTGATCTGGGTTATCGTCATCAGCCCAACTCGCAACGGTTCCATCGGCGTTCGGCTCTTCAATGTAGTTTCCTGTAGACAGCTTCCGTATCGGCATGTCGTCCTTGAACCCGACATCTACGATCTTCACCGTCGGACTCGGTTGCGGTGTCGGAGTCGGCGTAGGCGTAGGCGTTGAGCAGTTTTGGAGGTTTTCGCCCTCGCACGGAGGATCTGGCGTGGGAGTAGGAGTCGGCGTCGGTGTAGGCGGCAGCGGAATCATAATGCAGGGATTTGTAAATCCAACAGTAAATGTCGGCCCGATCCAGCTGTAGTATCCATAACCATAAGGGTTCACCATTCTCCAAAAGGTCCTCCGCCGGGTCCCTCTAGGAATCCGTAACCCCACGGGTCCCAATAGTATCCCGTACCAGAAAAAACGTAGTACGCGCGGATTCTGTGGTTGCCGAACGTGCAGTATGTTCTTCCCGGCACATAATTCGAGGATTCCAATTCCACATAGGCAGGGATTACGTCTTCGAGGCCGATATCCGAATCTGCGTCAAGGGAGGTTTCGGGATTATCGGTTCGATAAAGATCGGCGACGATAACCGGATCGTAATACCATCCGGCTACATAGTCGAGATAGGTCGTCGAAGCACCGTAAGCCTCCTGAGTCGGCGGATCGTAACCAACGAGAGACGCGCCATAAACGACCTGTGCTTCGGCTGAACTTGCCCCAAGGAACAAAACAGCGACAACGAAAAATATCCCAACAAAATATTTCGAGGTTCTCATTTACTTCAACCTCCTTGTCGTGAAGTCAGTCGTAAGATCACGGAAGCCATCCGCAAACTCGCCTTTTACCTTCTTGTCAACGTTGCCAAAACTATCTGAGCCAAGCACCAATTGAAGCTTGTCCCGATGATTGAGCACGATCGCATTTCGTAGTTCCTGCAGTTCCGTAATCTCCGAAGGCGGCGGAGGCGGCTGCTCGCCCTCTTTGAGCTGCCCTTTCGGAAATTGCTTTCGATATTCGTCTTTGAGGCCATTCACCCGCTTATCGACCGGGGCAATGGCCTCGGCAAACTCATCCGCAGCCTGACTCAGCTGTGCATCTTCGTCATCAGATAACTGGAATTTCTTTTTCAGCAGGTCATCCTTTTGTCGTGTGCCTTTCCTTCCTTACGTTCCTTATCAGACTTTTCTCGATTCATCTTTCGCATCCGAAAGATCGTCTCGTAAAGAACGTGATCGGGAATCTCTGCTCGGGAATCAAACAGGGGTGCGATCAAATTTATCGTAAGCTGTTTTTGCCGCCGAATGCCAGAGACGCAATAAGCGCAATAAAGATTGCACCGAGTACTAATTTTGCCTTCATGCTTTCGCTCCTTTATGGGGTTGAAGAAAAACGCGAACGACGCTTCCAGCAATTTGCGAGCCGCGCATCTTTCCTCGCTATTTAGTGGAGCTTCGGGAGTACTGGCATGTATAATGCGATTGTCTACGTCGCATCTGCTGTAGCAATACAACGGAAGCACTAGTCGGTCCTGATCGTTATTCCTGTAACGGTTAGGACCTTTTTTATTATTCGAACTCGATAGAGACAGCTAGATCAACCGGGAGGTCATCTGTCGAATCTATCGAGCGATGGCGAACTGTATCATCCATGCGATACGGAAGTCAATTGAAATTTTCATCTCGGTCTTCAGTCTTTTGGAGACCCAACGAAATTCGCGGCTATGCGCGATGTCAAAAATATGTTGACACGAATGTTGTATCGTGGGCAATATATTCAGCCCGAGCCATTCTCGGGCTGATCTTTGACAGTCAGGAAGCTAAACGGCGGTGTTTCATTTGGTGTTTCAATATTCAATGAGACATTTGTGAGACTAAACAGAGACCACGTGGATAAGTTCAGATGCCACATAGGTTAGCGACATTTCCACAGGTGTTTCATTTGATGTTTCATTTGACACACTAAATGAAACGCAACACTTGCGATCTGTAAGTTGTTGAAAGTTCGTGTAAGTCTTAGATCTTGTTTCACCAGAAACAAAAAATGAGGCGCGAAATGAAACGGAAACAGACAGCTTGCGGGAAAAAAAGAGGCCGCCTTTTCAGGCAGCCTCTTCCTAGGTTGATGATCGCTAAGACTACTGACCGATGCCGTAAATATACGGTGCGATCACGAGACTAACGATAGACATCAGCTTGATGAGGATGTTCATCGACGGGCCGGACGTATCCTTGAACGGGTCGCCGACCGTGTCGCCCGTGACTGACGCCTTGTGCGGTTCTGACTTTTTGTAGTACATCTCGCCGTTGATATCGACGCCCTTCTCGAACGACTTCTTGGCGTTGTCCCACGCACCGCCGGCGTTGTTCTGGAAGATACCCATCAGCACGCCGGATACGGTCACACCCGCGAGCAATCCGCCCAGCACTTCCGGCCCGAACGCGAACCCGACGATCACCGGCGTGATCAACGCGATCGCTCCCGGCAGCATCATTTCGCGGATCGACGCCTGGGGCGAGATAGCGACGCACTTGTCATATTCCGGCTTCGCTTTGTATTCCATGATCCCCGGAATATCGCGGAACTGACGGCGAACTTCCTGCACCATATCCATCGCAGCCTTACCGACCGCCTGGATGCAAAGTGCCGAGAAGATGAACGGGATCATGCCGCCGACAAAGAGCCCGGCAAGCACATTCGCCTTGTAGATATCGATCTGCTTGATCCCGGCCATTCCGACGAATGCCGCGAAAAGTGCAAGCGACGTAAGTGCGGCCGAAGCGATCGCGAAGCCCTTGCCGGTAGCGGCGGTCGTGTTGCCAACCGCGTCGAGATTGTCGGTACGTTCGCGAACTTCAGGCGGAAGCTGCGACATCTCGGCGATACCGCCCGCGTTATCCGCAATCGGGCCGAATGCGTCAATTGCCAACTGCATCGCGGTGGTCGCCATCATCCCGGCTGCCGCAATGGCTACGCCGTACAATCCGGCGAAGTAATAAGATGCGACGATTCCCGCTGCGAGCGTCAGGATCGGGATGACGGTCGATTTCATACCGACCGACAAACCGCCAATGATGTTGGTAGCGTGGCCGGTGATCGACTGCTGGATGATCGAGTCGACAGGCTTCTTGCCCATCGCCGTGTAGTATTCGGTCGCGGCCGACATCACCGCACCGACGATGGTTCCGACGACTATCGCGAAGAACACGCCGTTCTTGGTGAACGGCACTGACCGGAGCGTCAAATTGCCGTCGGGCAGCAGCCACTGTACGACGAAGTACGACGCGACGACCGTCAGGATCATCGACGACCAGTTGCCGAGATTCAGCGCGGTTTGGACGTTCGCTTTTTCATCGCTGATGCGGACAAAAAACGTTCCGATTATCGAGAAGATGATACCGAGGCCGCAGATGACCATCGGCAGAAGGATCGGTGACAGGCCGCCAAAGTTGTCAGTGACCTTGATCTCCTGCCCGAGCACCATCGTCGCAAGGATCGTCGCGACGTATGACCCGAAAAGGTCGGCTCCCATACCGGCAACGTCACCGACGTTATCGCCAACGTTATCGGCGATCGTCGCGGGATTGCGTACGTCGTCCTCGGGAATGCCGGCTTCAACCTTACCGACGAGATCGGCTCCTACGTCAGCGGCTTTCGTATAGATACCGCCGCCCACGCGTGAGAACAGAGCGATCGATTCGGCACCGAGCGAAAATCCGGTTAGAACCTCGATCGCGGTTCGAACCTGATTAGCTCCAAGCCCCGCAAACATCGCGAGGAACACTATGAACAATCCGCCAAGACCAAGCACCGCGAGACCCGCGACGCCCAAGCCCATGACCGTTCCGCCCGTAAACGACACTTTCAACGCCTGTTGCAGGCTTGTCCGAGCTGCTTGCGTCGTGCGGACGTTGGCCTTCGTCGCGACCTTCATCCCGATGAATCCGGCCGTCGCTGAGAACACCGCTCCGACGATGAATGCAACGGCGATGATCCAGTGTGAGTGGATCTGACGGCCGCCGATCTCGTGGATCGTGCCGGAATATGCGAGCAAAGCCGCCGTTATCAGCACGAAAATGCTGAGCACTCGCCATTCGGCCTTTAGGAACGCCATGGCTCCGTCGGCGATGTAGCCGGCGAGCTCCTGCATCTTGTCGTCGCCTGCATCCTGCTTGCTAACCCAAGCCGATTTCCAGGCCATTACCAGGAGCCCGACCACGCCCAACGCGGGCACAAGGTAGATCACGTAACTGTTCATATTGTCTTGTTAAATCTATAGCCCAAAGGCGAATACCAACGGGCAGACGTATATTAAATATCTGTGCGATATCAAAACTATCGATTATCCGGTAATACGGCCCGTTAGGCAACCGCTCGCGAGGGGCTCTTTCGCGTCCATCAGGCTGGTTTATACTGTTTGTCGCGTATGTTTATTGAGGTGCGGTCGTCTTCGCGGGAAGAAATGATCGATATCACGTCGGAGGTTTCGGCTTTGCTGCCGTCGGGATACGGCATCTGCGTACTGTTTGTCCAGCACACTACCTGCGGACTGACAGTTAACGAGGACGCTGACCCCGATGTGCAATCCGATATGCTCGGCTTCCTGCGACGCCTGATCCCGCAATACGAGCCCAACTTCAAACACTTCGAGCACAATTCCGATGCTCACATCAAAGCCTCTCTGATGGGCTCTAGCGTAACAGTCCCGTTTGAGGACGGAAAGCTGTGTCTCGGCCGCTGGCAGGGGATCTACCTCTGCGAGTTCGATGGCCCGCGGGAGCGGAAAGTCCTTGTGTCAGTAGCCCGCGCGTAAGCAAGGGCTCCGGCTGTTCGTAAGCAACCTGACCATCAACCGCGGGCGGCAACGTGTCGGTCGCCATGAATGGTGCAAGCCCATCGACAGGAATAAGCCGCTATTTACGTGCGGGGACCGACAAGATCTATGACTACAACAGAATATTCAGGGACGCCGTTGGTGAAGAAGCTGGGGATCAAGCCGGGGATGCAGGTGCTTGTTCTGGGCTATTCTGGCGACTATGCGGAGTTGGTGGCGCCGGTGCCCGAGGGGGTTGGAATGGTCACGTTGGACACACTCCCTAACGGTCGTGTTTCCGCCTCGAAAACGGACATCCTTCACATCTTTACAAATTCGCGGGACGAGTTGTTTCGCTTGCTGGACAAGGCTCGGGACGTGATCAAACAGGATGGGATGATCTGGGTTTCGTGGTACAAGAAGGCGGCAAAACTCCCGACCGAGATCACCGAAGACACGATCCGCGATGCGGCGTTGCCGATGGGGTTGGTGGATGTAAAGGTCTGTGCGATCGATCAGAAATGGTCAGGGTTGAAGCTAGTAATTCGTAAGGAGAATCGGAAATAGTCGATGCGCAAGCCCGCGCGTTCGGAGGAATGCGCTTTCGAACCCTGACTGTTCGTAAAATCGTATATAATCAGCGCGATCAAATAGTCCACACGCTAGTTGACGCGAGCCGGAATCATGCCTGAGTTCGATAAGAGAATTGACGCTTATATTGAGAAGTCGCGAGACTTTGCACGCCCGATACTTGAGCATCTGAGGAAGCTGGTCCACAAGGCTTGTCCCGATGTCGAAGAGACGATCAAGTGGGGTTCGCCGCACTTCGACTACAAAGGAAGTCTCGCGGGCATGGCGGCGTTCAATGAACACTGCGCGTTCGGATTTTGGAAACAGAAGCTGCTGGATCTGAAACCGGTTGAGGCGACAGCAATGGGAAGTTTCGGTAGGATCGCCTCGCTCAAAGACCTGCCGAGGGATAAGGAGATCATCGACCTCATCCATCAGGCGATGGAATTGA
>DAIOWA010000140.1:0-6805 GCA_036758705.1 Pyrinomonadaceae bacterium
ATTGTCATCACTTTAGCTCCACCACATCAGTGTTTTCCTTCAGGTATTCGAGCGAATAGGCAAGTTCGCCGTCAGCTTCCGCGTGGACCTCGAACAGGGTGTCCCCCGCCCGGACCGGATCGTCCAGCTTGATATTCAGCAGTATCCCGGCCGCTGGAGATCCCGGGGCCCCGGAAAGCTTTGCGGTTCTCGAGAGTTTCCGGTTGTTTATAGAAAAAACGGTCCCGCTCCGGTCCGCCTTCACCTCGAAACGGTGGCGGGCCGTCGGCGGCTGTTTGAGTCCGCCCTGCGCCTCGCAGATTCTCACGAACTTCTCCCACGCCTCGCCGGACTCGAGAATTCCGCGGGCTGCCGCGTAGCCGGATCCCGCGTCGCCATTCCGCGCCATTCCGATCAGCCTGCCCGCAAGCATGAGCGACTTTTCGGCTAGGTCTTCGGGGGCGTAGACTTCGTTCTTCAGCACGGCGAGCACGTCGCGTGCTTCGAGTGCCGGTCCGATCCCGCGTCCGACCGGTTGCGAGCCGTCCGTTATGACCGCGTCAATTTGCAGGCCGACCTCTCGTCCCACTGCACTCATGACTTTCGCCAGGCTTTCCCCCGCTTCCCGGCTTCTCACTTTCGCGGTGGGCCCGACCGGGATGTCGATCACGACGGAGGTGGACCCGGCCGCCGCTTTCTTCGAGAGCACCGAGGCGATCATCTGCCCCTCGCTGTCGATGTCGAGAGCCCGCTGCACGCGCACCAGGATGTCGTCCGCGGGGCTAAGTTTCACGGCGCCGCCCCAGGCCAGGCAGCCGCCCTCACGTTCCACAACCCTCCTGATCTCGTCGATGCCGAGATCAACATTGGTGAGCGTCTCCATCGTGTCCGCCGTTCCCGCGGGAGATGTGATCGCGCGCGAGGATGTTTTCGGGATCGTCAGGCCCGCCGCGGCGGCTATCGCGACGACGATCGGTGTCGTGCGGTTCCCCGGCAGCCCGCCCACGCTGTGCTTGTCGAAGACGGCGGGTTTGTCCCAGTGCAGGCGGTCCCCAACCCCGATCATCGAGCGGGTCAGGAAGACGATCTCATCCGTGCTCATGCGGTCCGCCGCACATGCTGTAATGAACGCTGAGAGTTGCACGTTCGAGAGATTTAAGTTCGTCACGTCCGCGACGATTCGCCGGAACGAATCCTCGTCGAGAGTTCCGCCGAAGATCTTCCGCCTGATATCGCTCATCGAGGCGAGATCGCCGAGATGGGAAAGCGTCAGCGGGTCGCCTTCTGCGGCGTTGAGAAACCGGGTCGCTCCGGCCGAAAGCGCGAGTTCGTCATGCTGCAGGAGGTTTAGCTCATCGACAACGATCAGCGATGCGGCCAAGCTCTTGGTCGGCGATGCGACCCGCACGCGGCTCAGCGCGTTGAAGCCCTCCGCCACGCACACGGGGCAATCCCGACGCATGAAGACGAGATGCTCGTTCCGCGAGTCGATGCCAAGATCTCTCAACCGCAGCGCGTTTGAGATGTTCGGTTCGTAATGCTCCATAGTCGATCAATCCTCAGCCGTGACCGTTTCGAAGATCGCGTACGCCTCATCCATGACATCGTCGATGTTTTGCTTCGAAAGGCCGATTTCGGCCAGGATCCCGGGCGAACCCTTCAGCTCTCGGCACAGCACGATCCCCCTTTCGAGCAACTGCCGTTTCGACTTCACCGAAAGCGACGTGAGGCTGGTGACGGGGTGCAGCCCGGTGGAATCGATCCACCCCCGTAGACTTTTCTCTTGCGGATAGTCCCAGCTCAGCAGCCCGAGACCAGCACATGTGCCGTACGCGATCGCATCGCTGGTCATGCGCGTGTTGGTCACAAGCATTCCCTTGTAGATCCCGCCTTTGCGGGGAGCCTCCGATGCGAAACCCTTTTCGATATCGACGAAACGGGCGTGGGCGTAAAGTGCGTGTTTTATATTGCAGACTTTTCCGAGGAAACTGTGGAATTTGCATTCGGCATGATAGAGAAGATCGCCTTTCGCCGCGACGACATCGACCTCGTGGGTGACGCAGCGGCCCTTGATGAACTGGCCGGTCGCCGCGGTGTACCCGTCCGCATCAAACAGCGCGGCGATCAGCTTTTCGAAAGGGTAGCCCGTCGGCCCCATCTGCATGATCGCCCTCTTCAAGTTGTATTTGCCGGCCGAACCCCTTTGCAGAGTTTTGAGTTCCGCGAAAACGATGGAATACAGATCCGATGTCGTGATCCGGTCGTACATTTTCCCGATGACGCGCTCGAGCACGATCTCAACCACATCTGGGTCCGCCTTTACGCGGCGGAGCGATCGCCGTATCCTCTCTTCATCGAAAGGGACTTCGTCACCGTTGGCTTTTATGACATTCATATCTTGTTGCGTTCCTTAAGCGTCCGCTGCACCAGCAACTTCTCTTCAATGTTCTCCCGATCGATCAGGCCGATAATGGAATCTCCTTCCATCACAGCGGCCGCGCCGCCCTTGGCGGAAAGCTGCTCCATGAGGTCCTGAAGTTTCATCTCCGGACCGGCGACTGCGAAATCCGTATTCATGAAACCGGAAACCAGGGCGTCCTTACCCTGTTCAGATAATCCTCGAATAAGCTCCGTCCGGCTCAACGTCCCGATGGGTCTGTCAGCATCCGCGACCAAGAAAACAGTCTCCTGGCTGTTGAGGAGTACATCCACTACTCGCCCTATGGTGTCGTCCGGGCGGAAAAGGGTGAAACGGCGCATGACCGCGTCTCTAACCTTGAGGCCGGAGAGGGCGGCACGCATGGTTTCCGCGGCAGCCTCGCCTCCGGCTCCGAGGAAAACGAAAAGGCCGATGAACACGAGCCAGAAGTTATAAAAGAACCCGAGAAACACGAAGATGATCGCCAGGAGCTGGCCAAGGGCCGCGGCCGCCCGCGTTGCGTTCGACTTGTCCATCACGAACGACAGCAGACTTCTCAGCACCCGCCCCCCGTCCATCGGGAAGGCGGGGATTAGGTTGAAAACGGCAAGCACCACGTTGGCGAAAAGCAGATTCCACAAGAACGGCAGGCGTGCCATATCGTCCGAGCCCACCGCAGCGAGATCAAGAGGCTGGCCCGTCGCGGTGAGGTAAACCCAGATTAGGAACGCGATGACCAGATTGACCATTGGGCCGGCAAGCCCGACGAGCAATTCTTCGCCGGGCTTTTCCGGCATCCCTTCGAGACTAGCTATCCCGCCGATCGGATAAAGGGTAATGTCCTTCGTCTTGATGCCGAAGCGGGCGGCCGTCAAGGCGTGACCGAATTCGTGAAGGACGACGCAAGCGAAGAGCGCCAAAATGAATAACACTCCGGACAAGCCCCCAGCGAAACCGTGGCCCCCCGAGATGTGCATCAGAAAGATCCAGACGAGAAGTATCGAGAAAGTCCAATGGACAAACACATCGATCCCGAAGAACCTGCCCAGCCGCAGCGACCATGACCTCATATCCGACTCCTCATCGAAGCGTTGTAGATCGAGGCGATCGACGCGCCGGAAAGCCAGGCGATAACGAACGTCTCGATCAGCCCGAACAGTGCCTCCAGCAATGGAACGTCCGTCCGGATGATCCCGGAGATATCCAGCCCGTGTAGTAGACTGTTCCCGAACCTCACCGCGGTCTCGTGTCCCGCCACCATCAGCACGACCACGCACCCGAGGTAAAGCAGCGCAACCGTGCTCCCGACCGCGAAACCGAATCTCTTGACATCAATCTTGTTCATTTCTTCGCCTCCCCGCCCTCACCGAAGTGCTTGTCGCTGTGGCCGCCGCTCACGCCGAAATGCATCGGCATCAGCAGATGACAAAGGAACATCGCTATAACGAAGATCAAGAGCGAGATCTTACCGTCCAAACCGATCAGCGGTGCGAGAAAGATCAGAAGCAACGGCAGAACACACCCGATCACCATCAGGACCATATGCTTGTTCATACAACATCCTCCTTTCGATAAATGCCGGCCGCGACATTGTTATTTGCGCACCAGCAGGCTGTATAGACTCGATATCACGAATTGGCGCGCCTCCGGTGCGGCACTTCTTTCCAGCCTGGTTCCTCGACGCCTTACCCGTATTCGGGATAGGTTCGCGCTCACTGCGGAAATTTTCACACTTTCCGAGCTATTGCGGAGCTGAGCGTGCCCCGCTGTCGGGTCCGCTTCGTGGGCGGAGCGTTCCTCGAAACTTTCCTCGCCCGACCGTGGAGTGCATCTGCAATTGGACCAGCCGAACAACACAACGGCGAGGCCGGAACTCCCGAAAATTAAACGAATCCGCCGATCAGTGGGCCGGCCGCAACATATCACCCGAAAGACCCCAGATGTCTGAGAACAGACTGAACTGCTTGAAAGCGAACAACTCACCCGTGCGCAAAAACCTAAGGCATTTCCGTTGAACGCGGCTGAAGCGCCCTTTATCTCTCGGTTTCTTGATTCATATCGAAATTGGCACATTACTTGCGGTTTACAATAAGGAAAATCTCGTGCCATGGGACGGGCGCAATTGGATGAAAGGGAAAGCACGGAGAAGCGAGAATCAGATGAGTGTCTGGCTTTATTGGCTCTGCTGGGCCGTCATCGCGGGCGTGATTACCTATTTGGCCCTCCGGGTCGCGGGGGTGGTGTGAGCGAGGTGGACCTCCAGAAGGCGAAGGCGTCTGAATTCCGGGCTTCCGCTTTCGGCGCGGGGATCGCGGGATTCGGACTCGGTGTAATGTTTGCGGAATATTTCCAGCCTTTAGCTGTGCTCCTGATACTCGCCGGATTTGCCGTTCATGGGTGGGGGATGTACAGTATTCACGTCCGCAATCGATAAGGATTCATCACCGAACCGTTTTGCTTGGTATGTAGATTGCCAGTGACTTGAATTAAGGAATATTCACCGCAAAGGCCGACAAAGGAATTGGTAAACGGCTTAGATAGTCTATCGTGAAAAAACGGCTCACTTCCATTCTCTTGCTTCTCGCGATCGCCGGAGGCGTCGCGGCGGGGATGCCGCTCCATTCGGGAGGCCACGGCAAGATGGCGAGCTGCTGCAAAAAGGCGAAGAGCGGGGAGCAATCTGCCGCGGCGACGGCCGCGCGTTTATGTTGTGCAGCTAACTGCACCGATCCCGCAGGAACGACGTCGGGACCGAGCGTGCCATTACCGGTTTTGCTGAAGGCGACCCAGTCTTCCATCGAGCGGAACTGTGCGCTTCTACCTCATAAGCGGGCTTCTCGCACCTTCCACTATCAGTCCGAGAATAGGTCTCCTGCCAAGGAACACCTGCCCCTATTTCTACGCCATCACTCATTCCTGATTTAGCTTCAGGGGCGCAGTGCGCCCAAATTTCGCAATTCCGTATCAAAAGGCTTCCGCGATCGAGCAAAATACGCTCTTTCGCCGAGCCGGCTGGCGGACTCGGCAGAACTCCATTTCAATTTGAGAGAGGAAATTTTAATGAAAAGAATAACTATAGTTTTAGTGTTTTTGGCTACGGCGGTCGTTTTGGCCGCATGCGGGTCCGGCACGGACAGCGCGGCCGTCAGCGGAAAGGTCATCAAGAGCGGCCCGGCGGGCAACAACCTGACGGCGGCGATTTCCAACAGCGACGGCGTCCTTCGGAAGGGCAGGCAGGAGTTCATGCTGACGTTTGCTGATGCCAAAGGTGCTCCGGTCGATGTCGGGGCTGTCTCGCTGAATTTCTTTATGCCGGCGATGGGTTCGATGTCCGCGATGAACAACCCCGCGACATTTACGACCACGGGCACACCCGGGATCTATGCCGGCAAGGCCGAAATAGAGATGACCGGAGAATGGCAAGCGCAGATCAGTTATGAGGGGCCTGCCGGAAAGGGGAAATTCGCAATACCGGTTTCCGCCCAATGATCCCGTTCGGGCCGCCACAATAGAGGATGCAGACGCCTTGCGCAAGAGAGCGGACGCCATGAAAAGAATATGATCCATGCACTTATCGAGTGGTCGATGAAAAACCGGGTGATAATAATCGCCATCTATCTCGGTTTAGCGGTAGCGGGATATTGGGCCTTGCTGCGCACGCCGATCGATGCAATTCCCGATCTTTCCGATACGCAGGTGATCGTCTTCACTGACTGGGCGGGAAGATCACCACAGGAGGTCGAAGATCAAGTCACCTACCCGTTGGTTACAAGCCTGCAAGGCCTTCCCGGTGTACGCGTCGTGCGGGCAAGTTCCGCGTTCAGCTTCTCGATGATCAATATCATCTTCGAGGACAATATTGATCTTTACTGGGCCCGCACTCGCGTGCTCGAACGATTGAACCTCGTATCTAAACAGCTGCCAGAAGGTGTTACCCCGACACTCGGGCCCGACGCGACGGGTGTGGGACAGATCTTCTGGTACACGCTCGAGTCCGACCAGATGAACCTCCGCGAACTACGGACGCTGCAGGATTGGTTCGTTCGCTATCAGCTCAATTCGGTTCCGGGCGTCGCCGAGGTCGCAAGCGTCGGCGGGTTCGTTCAGCAGTACCAGATCGACGTGGATCCGAACAAACTGCGTGGCTTGAATATACCACTCTCGATGGTTGTCGAGGCGGTGGAGAGATCGAACAATAACGTCGGCGGTAACGTTGTCGAGCAGAGCGGGCAATGGGCCGTTGTCCGTGGGGTGGGTCTTATCCAATCGGTCGATGATGTTGAGAACATTGTCATCGGGTCAAGCAATGGGACGCCCATCTACGTACGTAACGTAGCTGAAGTAAAGCTCGGCAATGCCTTCAGAACCGGGTCGCTGGACAAGAACGGTACGGAAGCGGTCGGCGGG
>DAIOWA010000141.1:0-6764 GCA_036758705.1 Pyrinomonadaceae bacterium
ATGCGGTTTCCCCTCGACGGAAAACTCAGTCACATCGAAGTTTCCCATCATTGCGGGAGCATCGACGAGCGTGTCGTAGTTTGCAGCCTCAAAGGTGTTCGGCGACGAAGTGCTCTTCAGCGGCGTCACTAATTTCCATCCGGACGGAAGCTGAAAGGTTAGCCTGCTCGATTCGTTGCGGTGGCCAAGCGGCTCAAGGAACAACTCGATCCCGGTAAAGAACGCAAAATCATCACCGATCTTCGCCTGATTCAATCCCAAAACCGTGGCGCTGTAATCGTACTCTACGCGAAGTTGGTTCAAGCCTTTAGTGTTTATGCTCCAGGTTTGCTTGCGGGTCATGCGCGGCTGGATCCAGCGCCCGTTCGCATCAGTAACCTTGAACCGAAGTAGGTTCTTGCCGTAGTTCTCGACAACGTACCAACCCGGCGTCCATGTCGGCAAGGCAAGATCAAGCCGATCTTGCTTGATATTCTTAATATCCGTTGTGACGTGAAATTGCCTGCTGGCTGCGTCCGAAAGTGCAACCGTGTAAGAAACGTCGAGCTTCCCGGATTGAGCGGAAGCGACCGAAGTAAGGAAGAGAGCAATGAAAAGGAGAGATACGAGCCTATATCGAGTGTGCATTAAGTAATGATTCCTAGTGTTTAGGAATATTACTACAAACATGGCCAGATAGTTTCAAACGAAAAATAGAGGCGAGCCGAAGCCCGCCTCGTTAACTTCCGATATGACGGATCGTTAGTAGTTGTAGCCAACGCTGTTGGGACCGGTTGCCGTGATCGTGAACTGCGTGCCCGATTCGAGCTGCAGGTTGTCGCGGCCCTGGATCAACACAGTACCGGCTCCTGCCCCGGCACCTACTGCGGCACCGATCGCGGCACCGTCGCCGCCGCCTGTGATCGCACCGATGAGAGCACCAAGAGCGGCTCCGATACCGGCACGGGTGACGGTACGCGTGGTCTGATTGCCGTCGCGGACCTGGCCTTCGTTGCTGATATTGATGATGTCGCCATCAGCCTCGCGGGCTGAGTCGATGATACCGGCGAAGCTATAGGTGCGTCCGCGATACTGGATCGACTCGAAGTCCATCGACAAGTTGGCACGGCCCGAGATGCGGCCTGAGCCTTCCGCCTGAGCGATGCGGCCGGTGATGATCGCACCTGAGTACTGGCTGGGCGAGGTCACTTCCATCGAGAAGCGGTCGCCGGCCTGCGATACGTTGGTCGCGATGCGGTTACGCAGAACCGCCGTCAGACGCGTGCCGTTCGGGATATAGAAGTTGCCGTACGTCGGCCCCTGATTCCAATCCGGCCGGCCCGGGTTAACATTCGGCCACGAAGCAGTATTCGACGTGCGATCGTAAACGCTGGTCGCACTGATCAACTGGCTCTGATTTTCCAGATAGATCTGTCGCGTCACGCGAAGCCGATTGCCGCCGGCCGCTGTGAACGAGACCTTGTAATCCTGATTACGGTCGCCATCGGTGACGATGTTGAGCGTGTTGCCCGTCATCGAAACCGTCGTACGAGTCGTACGTCCGCGATTGTTCGTCTCGGTGATCGTGCGTCCATCGGCCGTCAGCGTAACCGGTGCACCGAAGTCGGTCGCCATGGTCACCTGATTGCCGCGAACTTCGATCGCGATCGACTGCGGTGCGGTCAAACGACGAGTCAGATTCTGGCTCTGTCGATTTCGCACGGTCCGGTTGCTGATCGTGCGATTGATAACCGTGTTCACGTTATCGCTCATACTCGCATTCAGCCGATACGTACCGTCGAGCCGATTGTTCTGCCATCCACCCTGATTCGACGGAAACGGCGGAAGCGTCTGATTCCAGTTCCAGCTTACGCGATAAAGATTCGACAATTGGTTGAGATCCTGACGGATCAGGTTCCACTGTCGCTCCGGTGCTGCGGCAAGACGGTTCCGACGCATGAAGCTATCAATGTATGTTCCGTAGCTCAAAACCTGATTGACGTCCGCACTCGAAACCCGACGGCCGTCGAAGTTGCTACGCAATGCGTCGGTAGCGTTCTCAAACGCATCGACATACGCCATCAAGTTGTCCTCGGTTCGAGTGTTGTTCCAACGGCTGTTATCGAGCCGGTTGTCGATCTGGCCTCGAAATGTATCAGTTCGCGTTTCCAGACGCGCCAAGACGTTTCTGACCTGATTCTCGTTAGGCTGAAAGATCCCGCCACCACTCGGAACCCCCGGATTGTTCGGAAACGGCGGAAGGTTCTGGTTCCAATTCCAGTTCACGCCGAAACGATTCGCAAGTTGATTAAGGTCGCTGCGTATCAGTGTCCACTGGCGTTCCGGTGCTGCGGCGAGTTGATTACGACGCATAAAGTCGTCGATGTACGCGCCGTAGTTCAACACCTGGTTTACTTCGGACTGCGTAACCCGGCGGTCGCCAAAGCTTCGTCGAAGCTGATCGGTCGAATTTTCAAACGCGTTCACGAAGTCCATGATCTGGTTCTCGCGACGCGTGTTATCCCAGCGGCTGTTATCAAGCCGGTTATCGACCTGACCGCGGAACGTGTCCGTGCGGGTCTCAAGCCGGTTCAAAATATTCCTCACCTGACTGTCGTTAGGCCGAGCGTTCCAAACCTGTGCCTGAACGCCGGCGACAGTAAACAGCATCGAAAGCAATGCCGCGAAAATCAAAAGTTTTTTGTTTCCCATGATCGTTTCTCCTTAAGCTCCCGTTGGCAAAGTTCCACCGGGAGGACTTGCCTTCTGATATGGCAACGGGTGTGCCAGCCAGCATAAGTCTATTAAATATAAATAATTACGAAGATGCTTGAAAATCCGCGCTTACTCGTTTCAAACCATATGGTGCGGGAATGTACTCTATTGATTCACAATTGATTAATGTCAATTTATGAGCCCATAAGTAGAGCAGTTGTCCTCGCAAGAGGGTTGGGAACCCGCATGCGCGCCGATTTTGGCGATGCCAGCTTATCTGAAGATCAGCGGCGTGCTGCATCGGAGGGCATCAAAGTGCTGATGCCGGTCATCGGTGAAAAGACGATGCTCGAACTGATCGTGGAAAACCTTTACCAGGCTGGATTTTCGCGGCTTTGCCTCGTGATCAGCCCGGAACCTAATTCAATCAGAGAGTTTTGTTCGTCTAATGATCTGAAGGTTGAGTTTGCGGTTCAGCAAGATCCGCTAGGAACTGCCGATGCCGTTCTCGCCGCCGAACAATGGATTCACGGAAGCGAGCTTTTCCTCGTCGTAAACTCCGACAATCTCTATCCGGTCGAAAGCCTTCGACGATTACGTGATCTTAACCGTCCGGGCCTGCTCGGCTTTGAACGCGAGGCGTTGATCGCGAACAGCAACATTCCGGCAAACCGCATCGCGAAATTTGCGACGCTTGGAGTCGACAGCGAAGCGTTTCTCACGCACATTGTAGAGAAACCGGATGTTGTCGAGCCTGATATGCTCGGATCTATGAATGCATGGCTATTTTCGCCGATGATCTTCGAGGCTTGCCGGACGATCGAACCGTCGATCCGCGGTGAGTATGAGATTGCGTCGGCCGTTGAGTATGCCATGCAGCAGCTGGGCGAAAGATATTTTGTCGTCCGCTCGACCGAAGGCGTGCTTGACCTTTCAAGCCGTGCGGATGTCGCGAGTGTTCGGCAGGTTCTGGAGCGAGATTGATGTTCATTCCCGGCCGGATCGAAGTTCTCGGAAAGCATACCGACTATTGCGGCGGCCGGAGCATCGTGTGCGCGATCGACCGGGGATTTTACTCGGATGTCGAGCCGCGCACGGATTCAGTCGTAGAGCTTTGGAACCTGGACACGGATGAAAAAGCGTCGGTCGATCTCGCGAAATTCCCTGAGAAGCGTGGCCATTGGATCGACTATGCAGTAACGGTCGGCAAGCGTCTTTCTGCAAATTTCACCGGTCGCTCCCTGCACGGATGCACGATCAAGTTTCGCAGTGATCTGCCCAAAGCTGCGGGACTTTCGAGTTCGAGCGCGTTGATGATAATGGTCTTCGCGGCGCTCGACGCCGTAAACGATCTGCGATCAACTCCTGAATATCTTGCAAATATTGCAAACGACATCGACCTCGCAGAGTATCTCGGATGCGTCGAGAACGGTCAAAGTTTTCGCGAACTTGCGGGATCGGCCGGAGTCGGTACTTTCGGCGGCGGTCAGGACCATGCGGCGATCTTGCTGGGAAAACGCGACGTACTCAGCACCTTTGCATTTTCACCGCTGCGGCACGAGGCTGATCTGGCGTTTCCGGACGACCTGACGTTCGTCATTGCGTCGAGCGGCGTGATCGCTGAGAAAACCGGAAAAGCCCGCGAGAAATATAACCGCATCTCGCGGATGGCGACGGAGATCACGAACACCGGCGGTGCGGCACCGTTATCGAAATTGATCGATTATGTCGGGATCGACCGGATGAGGGAGATCATCTTTAACGGCCGATTCAGCTTTTCAAGGCGACAGATCCAGGATCGGATCGAGCATTTTCAAGAGGAAAACTACGAGATCATTCCGGCTGTTATTGATCTGATGTCCAATGGCCGGCTGCACGAGACCGGCGAACTGATCGACCGTTCACAACGCAACGCGGAATCGTTTCTTCACAACCAAACTCAGGAGACAGTTTATCTTCAGCGGTCGGCAAGAAGTATTGGAGCGATTGCTGCATCGGCGTTTGGAGCCGGATTTGGCGGGAGCGTTTATGCGATCGTAGCGACATCGGACGCAGAGAATTTCACATCCGAATGGCGAGCGGAATATCTAAAGCGTTTTCCGCAACACGCAAGTACCAGCGAATTCTTTACGACGCGGCCATCAGAGATCGTTCTCGCTTGAGCGGTTCTTATTCGCCAGACTGCGAAGCATTTCCTTGATGTCCGCGACGCCCTTGTACGAGACATACGCGGTCACAAAGATGTACCAGCCGACCGCCGTGATCGTAAGTATCAACCAAAAATACTTCATACTTCGCCTCCTTTTCGCGGCTTGAGCATCGAGAAAATGACCATCGCCAATGCCGACGCGACATACGCCGCGATGCCTGAGTAGTACGGCCCGATCGACTTTGCGAGGTCGCGTGTCGCCGGAGTTTTCTCGAGTACGAGGAACGTGACGGGGATCGCGGCTGCAAGAATTATCGAAGCTGCCGCTCCCCAACTGTTTGCTCCTTTCCAGTAGCACGACGAGATCAGCAGCACCGAAATGCTCGCGAGATAGATCGTTCCCGTGATGCCGAGATACGTCCAAACATCGCCTTCGAGCGGATACCAAAGGCCGTAAAAGAGAAGGAAAATGCCGATCAATGCCACGATCGTTCGGTTAACAAAGATGCCCTTCTTTTCCGACCATTCCGACTTCCTAAACGGCGCCATGATGTCGTTATAGATGACGCTGCCCCACGTCAGCATATAGCTCGAATCGGTAGACATATCGGCCGCGAGCATCGCCGCGATGCACAGTCCCATCAGGCCGACCGGAACGAACGTCGAAAGAAACGTCGGCATTGCGTCGAGCGTGTTTGTCACCTGTCCGAGCGTCGCGAGTGCCGCGATGCCCCAGATGCCGGGGATAAGGAATCGGCATACGAAGAAGAAACTTGTACGCACATAAATGCTCTGTCCGGTCTTCGAATCCTTAGCCGCGAGCACGCGTGCGATCGTGGTCTGCCACGTGAGGACCGCGGCGAAATTCAGAAGAACCTGAAACAGCACATATTGCCAACCGAGGTCAGGATGCACGAACGGATTGAAGCCGCCCGCTCCGTAATTGACCTCGACCGTGGTAACGATCTTGTCCCAGCCGACGTAGATGAGGATCAGGATCGTCACGGCGATCAGACCGACGCTCATCACCACGAATTGCAGAAAATCGGTGATCAGCACCGAAAGCATTCCGCCGAGTATCGTATAGGTGGCGACGCCGATGAGCAGGACGGTCATCATCGCTTCGAGATAGCCAACCTGATAGCCGAACAGGCTGAACGAAGTTACCTTCAGCCCGACGATCGTCACCAGAAACTGGCCGCCGATGCGAAGAAACACGCCCATGTTCAGCAGGCCGCCGAGAACGATCACGACGCCTGCGGCCCAACGGATCCGTGGGCCGAACGTCTTTTCGATCAACTGCGGAATCGTGATCACGCCCGAATCGCGAAGCGGCTTGATGCAGAAGCCGGTGTAGCCGATCACGAGCATCGACAATGCCATCGTGATGCCCGGAGTCGCACCGGCAAAGCCGTATTTATAGCCCGCCTCAGCCGTGTACATACACGTGACGATGCCGAATTCAGTCGCCGCCAGGCTCGCAATACCGAGATAAACATTCATCTCGCGGCCCGCGACCAAAAAGTCGTCGACCTTCCCCACGTACTTACGCACGTAAAGGCCTGCGGCCATCGTGATAAGCAGGTAGAGCCCAACAATGCTTCCATCCAGAAGCCAGTTGAAGTTCGTCATATTGAGTAGGTTCGCGTTCGGAAAAACGCTGAACCAATACTAGTCAGGTTCGGGTTTCGTGTCTAATACGAGTGGAATTATTTTAATCCGGACTGTCTCAGCCACGATCAAGTTCTCGCTCAGACTCCGGCCTCGGTTTAACCGATGCAGGCCAAAAATTTTCAAGCAGGCCTGGGTGGGCGTGATCCGAGAGCATGGAAACGAATTTTCAACGCGAAGTCGCAAAGCCGCGATTTATTTTCTAAGCGAGCAAACCTCTGAAGCTCGGGGCGAGTCTCCAATTTGAGAT